>WFMQ01000001.1 GCA_015488995.1 Nitratifractor sp.
CATTATACCTGCCCAGGCTGCGGGGCAGCGATGACATTTTCCCCCGTTACGGGGACGTTGCGCTGTGCTTTTTGCCAGAGCGAAGTCCCGATCGAAGGGGGAGAGCGTCCCCTCGTCAAACACGATTTTCGCACCGCCCGTCATGAGTCGGGGACATCATCCGATCCCACACGCGATACCGCGCAGGATTTGACCCGTGACATCACCTGCCCCAAGTGTGGCGGGAGCTTCACTCTCGATGCGCATACCGTCAGTGCCAACTGCCCCTACTGTGAGACACCCGCCATCACAGAATTTGTCCACCCGATCCAGCCCGATGGACTCATCCCTTTTCGGATTCCCCACTCCGAGGCTCAGGCGATCTTCGCCCAGTGGATCGGCTCCCTCTGGTTCGCCCCGAGTGAGCTCAAGCGTCTCGTGGACACCCAAAAATCACTCACCGGCTATTATTTGCCGTGGTGGGCGTACGATGCCGATACCGATACGACCTACGCTGGTCAGCGGGGCGATACCTACTACGTAACGGTCCAAAGACGGGAGATCATCGATGGCAAAGAGCGGATCGTTGAGGAGCAAGAGCCTCGCATCCAGTGGACACCCGTACGCGGTCGTGTCACCCGCCATTTTGACGATGTACTCGTCCGTGCATCCGAAGGGGATGCCCGCACCATCCTCGATGCGCTCGCCCCGTGGGACACAGCACAGCTCACCCCGTATGCTCCTCAGTACCTCAGCGGATACGATACCGAAGAGTACACGATTGGGCTCGAGAGGGGATTTGACACGGCACGTATGTGGATGGAGAGTGTGATCCGATCCGATATCCGATCCGACATCGGGGGCGATGAACAGCAAATCACCGATACCGACACGCAGTACCATGCGATCTCCTACACCAACATCCTCCTCCCCCTCTGGATGACCCACTTCACCTACCGAGGCAAGGTGTACCACTACGCCATCAACGCCCAATCCGGACGCATCACTGGCAAACGCCCCTACAGCTACACCAAAATCCTCCTCTTTGCTGGCACACTCCTTCTACTTGCCGGTGCCGCTTTCTACGGCTATCAAACGTACGTAAAACATACCCACGCCCCGACGATCACCCCGAGCAGTATCGGGGGTAGTGCTGGATGAGACGCCACAAATCCCTGCTCAAAAAACTACGCACTGATCGGATGAATACGCAGGCATCTCCCCCTGAGAGGGTCAAACAAGGTGGCAGCCCATCATCCCCAGTCTGCCACTGTCTCAGTGCCGCTGGAGAGCCCAAAGCGCTCTATCCGACCTACACCTCAGCCAGCAACGTCCGCCAACACCGCCAAAATGAGTTGGGGATAGTGCTTACATTTTACCCCTGCCCCACGGCAACAGGATGGCATCTGACGAAGGGATAGACGGGGACTATTTTTTGAGATGGTAGTGGGTCGCATTCAGATACACACTCACCCGATTCTGCTCCTCCGGAAACCAACCGATGCTGAAGTAGCTGTCACACCCCTCAACCCATTTGTGTATCCCCTGTATGTCCTTGACTTTCGAGATCCTGCCCGCTTTATTGATGGAGTTTGGATCGAATGTTTCCCCCTGCCGATGGCATTTTTGACAATCCGCCTCGAGATACAGAGCCTTTCCCGTTTCGGCATTCGCTGCGAACACGACCGTGATCATTATTGCATACATCCAAATTACTTTTTTCATCTCAACTCCTTTTATCATTATCTATTATAGTAGTATATTTATTATTAATTTATAAGAGTAGGAATAAGCATTTAAGGAGGCGAGCAAGCGGTCACACAACCGCTTGCAAAAAAAATTCAGGAGGGTATTACAGGAGGAAATTTGGTCGATGGGATGAGGAGCCGCGACTCCCCTTATCCCAGCTTACTTGATGACTTTGTCGCCACGGATCTTGCTGACATCCAAGCCAAAGGCTTTGAAATTACTGCGAACAGAGTGATGCTCTTTGAGGACTTTCGAGTTGTAGTATCCCATTTTTGCAGCAGGAAAAAGACCTTTTTTGAGATCAAAGTCAGCACGGGGCTGTGCATCGACGTAGAGCATGATGTCGGCGGCTTCCTGATCCTTCAGAGTACCGCCCTGCCCCAAAGGCATATTCGACTGTACCCAAGCTGCCCCTTTGTTGAGCTTGCTCATACCGGCACCGGTGTTGTAAGCCAGCCAGCCCCCTTTTGCATCTTTGCCCCAGAGAGGTGGGAAGGTACCCATACCCGCACCATTCTTTCCGTGGCACGAAGCACATTTGGCTTCAAAAAGCTTCTTACCGTTGACATAATTGGCATGAGTTGCCTTTTTTTGAATACCGGCAAATTTTTTCGCGTTTTTTGCCCAGCGGCTTGAGTTTTTGGGACTGCAAGGGCGCTTGGTATCCATATGCATCGGCATGCCATCGGAGAGCCATGTTACATAGGCGGCCATAGCAACCGAGGCTTCTGTATCGATAATCGGACGTTTACCATTCATTGAACGCATAAAGCAGTTGTTGATACGATCTTGAAGAGTTTGAACGGTTTTCTCACGCTTCGAATACGCTGGAAATGAAGTCGCTGTACCGATAAACGTACCGATACCATCTGCGGTACCCGCTTTGCCATCACTGCCATTGAGGTGACAGCTCTTGCATGCCAAGTGATTACCAACCATATCTTTGGTCAAAGGATGAGTATTGGTATGCGCCATAATATCCTCACCGAGCTTGACCATGCGCCCCACTTCCCCAGCGGGATATGCTTTGGGAGCCGATCCTCCGAAGAGAAATCCGACGGCAACTGCGCTCAGCAGCGTTACTTTCATTACTTTCATATGTACTCCTCATATTGTGATGGGAGTATCTTACACTGCTCTGCGTAACTTTTGCGTAAATCAATTCACTGTATTAAAGAGATACGCAAAGGTACTTCCCTCACCTGGTATGGAGGTCAACCGAATCTCGATTCCGTTTTTATCGCAAATGTGCTTGACAATGCTCAGCCCGAGACCGAATCCACCCTGGACCGTATTTTCACGTTGGTAGCGTTCGAAAACACGGCGGGTATCTCGGATTCCGATCCCCTCATCGGCAACACTCAGGCGAACACGCTTCTCCACTTGGGTCAATACGACACGAATCCCAGTCGATTTCCCGGAGTATTTGATGGCGTTGGAGAGGGTGTTGTCGATGATCCGTTGGAGCTCGACACGGTTGATCCAGACGGTGAGCCCTTCAGCGATCTCTTCTTCGATCGCGATCGATTTGACCTGCGCCAGATCGCGGAAGAGATCGACCCGCTCCGAGAGGAAATGGGAGAGATCGATCGATTCGGGACGGTAGGCGACATGGTCCTGCTTGATGTGGTACTCGATGTCCTCGTAGATGAGGGTGATGTTGTGCATGGCGTTGCGCAGGCGGCGGAAAGGTTTACTCCTCTCCTCGGATCCCAGCATCTCGAGGTTGAGCTGCATCACCCCGATTGGGGTTTTGAGTTCGTGCATCGCATCGTTGAAAAAGGTGTTGAGATATCGATTGACCCGCTCAAGCGGCCGCAGACTGATCCGGACAAAAAACAGGGTCATCAAAAACACAACGGCTCCGAGAAAAAGTGCCCCAATCAACGCCTTGGTATAGATCGAGCGGTACGAAAAAGGCTGTGCCACCACAAGATAGCGGGCACCCAGACGGTTGGCGTTGAGGACGATGCGCTTGCTGATTATGCCACGTTGGGCGAAATCAGCCATCCCCAATCCCCCATGGTCGGTGGCGAAGATCCTCGTGCCATCTTCTCGGTACAGGTGTGAATCGTACAGCACTGAGCGGGGGAAGTCAAAAATCCGTTTCTGTGTCCGAGAAAAGTCGTAGATACTTTTCTCCACACCGTAGGCATAGTGCTCCAGGTTTTGCAAATGGTTGTGACGGTAATTTTGTTTCTCGATGCTGATATAAAAGTACGCCGGGATGCTCACGAGGATGACAATGAGCACTGAGTAGAAGAAGGCCAGCGTGTAGATGTAGCGTTTGTCATGCCGGATCAATGCGATACCCCAGCCCTTTTTGACTCACGATCAGATCCGCCCGTGTCTTGGTGCGGATCTTACGGATGCACATACGGATGTCCGCTTCAGTGACCATCTTGTAATCCCACACATCCTCCCAGAGACGCTTGGTGGGGACGAATTCTCCGGCATGCTGCAGCAGATAGCTCACCACCTGCGCCTCCCGCTCACTCAACGACACCACCTCATCACCCTTCAGCATCCGACCGCTTCCCGTCTCAAACCAATACCCCCCGATCAGTGCGACACGCTCCCGATTGGAGTGGTAGTAGTAGAGCTTGAGTACTTGTTCGACGCGGTATTTGAGTTCCCGTGAGGCAAACGGCTTGCGAATATAATCGTTGCATCCGAGCTCATAGCCGATGCTCAGGTCATCAATATCGGTCAAAGAGGTGATGAAGATCACCGGAATATCGTTTCCCTCTTCCCGCAGCTGCCGGACAATGTCGTAACCGCTGGCACCGGGCACCCGGATATCGAGCAACAGCAAATGAAAGGTCTCCGAATAGATCGCATCGAGTGCCGCATCACCATGCTCATACCCGACCACGTCGTACCCAAGGGACTCAAGGTACTCCCAGATGGTTTCATTGTACTCCGGATCGTCTTCGAGGAGGAGGATTTTATGCGTCTTCATCGGATGATGACTCCTGTTGGGTTGGTTTCTATACGGGGGATTTCATGGCGCGCCTGCTTCGTAAAGGTGACTCGATCGGTCGAGGTGATGAGGAGATACCCAAGACGGTCATCATGGTAATTGCGCAGATCGAAATAGCCAAACAAATGCCCCTGGCGAGTAAAGTACCCAAAACTCCCCAAATCGGAGAGCTTCGCCCCCCGCAACGCGTCAAAACCCTCAGGACTGGCTACCGATCCCACCAAAACATATTTTTGACCGACACGGGGAGCATCCTTCAACGTAATCGCAATGGGGAGGTACTTCCGATCGAGGACAATGTAGAGACGATACCCCTGCTCTTCGAGTCGCTTCCGCAGATGCTCAAACCCCTCGATTACTTCGATGGAGCCTTCAAAGGTTCCGTTTTTAAGGATAGGAGAGATCGCCTTGATGTTGAGACGTTTTCCCACTTCGATCGAGACCAGCGGGGTATGCCGTTGACGCACCAGTACCAGCCCTTCCCGGAACGAAGCCAGCTTCTCCCCCTGCACGGAAAAGTCCCAGCTCCGCAAATACGTCCGCAACTGCCGATCGTGCACCTGCACATCAAACCGATACCCTTGCAGACGTGCCAGTCGCTCAATTTTCGCGGTAATAATGTCGAAGACCCTCTTCCGATCATCCTCCCCATACGCACTGAGCAACTCTTTGTCCTGACTGAGCAACAGCGAAAGCGACAACGCCCGCTGCTGCTCCTCCTCGAGCATATTTTTGGCAAAGAGCAGCATCGTATCGAGCGACGCGATGGTCTCTTTTTTTTGATAATCCTGCGAGAGGGTGTGGACAAGATACAAAGAGACTGCCAGTACCGCCACGGCAAATACCATCACGATCTTGTCAATTTTACCCGTCACTGCCTCGAAGAGCTTCATGAATACCTTTTCTACTTTCTAAATTCTAATTTAAAATTATACCCAACCCACCATCCAACCATGCTATAATTTCCCCATGAAACCCACAACCACCACCCGCGACCGTCTCCTCGATGCCACTTTCGATCATGTATACCGCTACGGCTACCACGGTGCCTCGACCGCTGCAATCCTCCTCGATGCCGAAGCCCCCAAAGGCTCAATGTATCATCATTTCTCTTCCAAAAAAGGGATGGTACTGACCATGATCCAGCAACGACTCATCCCCAAAATGCAAGCATTTTTTGACTTCACTCGCTCTGAAGACGAATCGGCACTTACCGTACTTGAACGCACATTTGAAGCCATGGCCGCCAACACCCCGCTCATCACCTATGGCTGCCCCCTGCACCGCCTGATACTCGAAATGGGCGCACTTGATCCGGAAATCCTCGCAGCCACTCAGCAGGAGTACGACCGCCTCAGCACCACCCTCTCCGATCTGCTTCACTATGGGATGAAGGCCGGAGAGATCCGTCAGGACGACCCTCTATCACTCGCCCAACACATCATCCTCTCCGTCTGGGGCTTCCTCTCCCGCCCTCCGGCAGATTCCTCGGCCAAACGCTTCCGTTACGACTTCCAACACCTTATCCAAGGATTATGCCCATGACTCCTGCATCCCATACCGAATCGTTTACCGTCCACCCCACGGACTGAATCAGCACCCTCGATCCAACCCTCCCCGACCTGCTCGGCACCTACATCCTCGTCCAATGGATGGAGATCACCGCCGCCAAGCTCATCAACACCATCCTCAATACCAATGACCGCCTTACCGTCGGAGAGCACGTCGACATCCACCACACCGGCATGGCTCGACTCGGGGAGACTGTCACCGTCACTGCTACCCTCACGGAACACGACAAAAAACATGCCCGCTTTACCCTCGAAGCCCATAACAGCGACAAGCTCATCGCTACGGCTGAACACCAAAGAACAATCATCCCCCGCAAGCTTCTTGAGCGTATGATGCGCTAAAGGATCTGAGGTTTTAACCCCATAAAAAACACCACGCGTAGGGTGCGCAATTGCGCACCTTCCAACGGTGGCATTACGTGGATATTTTGATAAATCATTACACGATTTTGGTGTGCAATTACACACCCTACATGAACAATCGCAGGCGATGTTGATGGGATTGAAGTACCAGCCCCTTAATACGTACACACTTAACACTTAGGACATCTCACGACCCCTTCAGCTCAATTCCGCTACACTTCTAAACCAATCGGTCTAATCCATTTCTATCCAAGGAGTCCAACATGTTCATGGTCACCCCCAACACCGCCCAAGCTGATCGCCTGAAAAAAATCTTCCGACGCATCAAGGCACTCTATGGCACGATTCCTGCCCAGATGGAATTTCTCGGCAACATCGATGCCGAATACCTTGAAGCTTTCATCGCTAATGTTGTGCGGATCACCCGACACCCCAATATTGAGCCCGATCTTTTCGGTTTTCTACGGCTCCATACTGCCTGGCGGGAAGATTATACTTTTTGCAAACAGTTCAATACTGATCTGCTGCTGACACGCGGCTATACCCAAGAGCAACTCGACGCAGCCATCGCCGATATTGCGACCGTCCCCTTCGATAGCCGGCATCAAGCCCTCGCCGCCCACACCATCCATAGCATCTTCGAACCAAAAACCATTACCCAGAAATCTCTTGATACTCTCATGGAAATGGATTGGACACAAAAAGACATCTTTGATGCCGTCAGCCACACCGGTGATCTGCTCAAAAACGGACGGATTCTTACCGCGTACACCAATAAGGCGTAATCTCTGATATAATACCTCATGCAGTTTGATCACGATCTCCAAAGCCCCTATGCCGACCTTTTCTTGAGACTTCGTGATCTCATCCGGAGTTTTGATGAGATCCACGAAGTCAAAAACGCTAAACAAACTTCCTACAAAAACTCCAACGGATATGCCATTATCCTCATGCGTGTCCGAGAGGATGGTCTACGACTGACGTTTGCTCAGGGTGCCAAACTTCAGTCACAGTACCCTTGTCTACGTGGAAGGGGGAAGGTTGTACGCTATCTTCTTGTGCACGATGAAAAGGAGGTAGATGAAAAACGCTTGAAAGAGATGATCTCAGAGAGCCTCGTACTCACGCTTGAGCACGAGGAGATGCGCATACTCCGTGCGCAGTTGAAGCATTAACCGGCAGGAATCGTCTCAACCGGCGTGATTTTTTTGACCGAAGTTTTTGGTGTTGGCTTGACCACCTCTTGGACACTCTCTTTGATCGGATCGGTGGCTTCAGGCACTTTCGTTTTGACGGCTTCGGCAGCATCCTGGATGGCTGCTTTGGCTTTCGCGGTCATCTCGTGGGTCTCTTCTACTGCTTGTCCCGCAGTCTCCTTGGCTTCGCCAGATGCCTTTTGCACATCAGGCTTCACCTCTTCAACCGCTTTAGATGGCGTGGGCGTTTCATGTTTGGACTCAGAAGATTGAGCGTGTGTCGTTTCAGGTACTGGAGCTTTTTGGGTTTTTGGCTCAGAGGCTGGAGGTGCTTCTTGTGCTGTCGTATGCGCCACTGCCTGCACATTGGCACCATACCGGTAGACCAGCTCTCCCCCCTTCTTCCCTTCACTAAATGCGATCAAAATAAACACAATCAATACCACCAAGAAGACCAGCCGTGCCGCGATCTTCTTGACCATCACACTGATGAGCTTGAAGAGGACGACAACCAGCGAACCGTACACCAGATAAATCCCAAGTTGCTTGTGGACGTTCAAAGCCTCCTTGGCCTCTGGGCTCAGCACTTTGGCGGCCTCTTTCCCATCGGTCACGCCGGCCAGATAGGCACCCACATATACCACAACCATCAACACGAGCAACAGGAAACTGCTCACGCCAACTGCGCGACGCTTCAAAAGTAAATTTACCAATTCAAACAGTAAAATCACCACCGGAAGGGCAATCGCAAAATGGACGAAGAAAGGGTGCACCATGTGCGGCATGGCAAAGGGGAGTGCGAGGTCGGGTATCGAAACGGGAGGAAGGTTCATGTGGGATCCTTGTAAAAATAGTGAGTTATTATACCCGATTATTCCAAAAGATCACAAAAATCATACACATCCCCAGTGCACCACACCCCACTCACCATTTGCCATTCATTGTTCATTTGCGGGACTGAAGTCCCGACCCCAAACACACTTCACACTTCACACTTCACACTTCACACTTCTAATTTCTAATTTCTAATTTCTAATTTTATAGTCTTTCCGATCCCAAATCACCAATTCGACATGATCCTTGTAGTACCCGATCTGTGCCCGATCGATCCGAAGCTTCACGCCGCTTTTTGGCCTGCCTGCGCCTCGACGGATGTGAAGGATACAAGGCACCCCGTCGACCATCAATGTATGATGCGTATATCTCCCGTGGATCGCACGCACCACCCTCCCGACGAAACGAGGCTGATCCAGCATCGCAGGAGCAAACTTCGGGATAAATGATTGCGTATCGCACGATCCAAGATCTCGCTCCATCTCCACATCGGTCACTTCCGGCAGCCCTTTGTAGCGCTTCGTTTTATGGACACGCAGATCATAGCAGTGCCCCTCCTCAAGCTGGAGGGCACTCCGATACAGGAGGATCGCTTCTCCTTCTGGCGTCTGCTGAATGACCGCACTCTCCCGCCGCTTAAACAGAACATGCACATTGTCCAACCGTACGGGGGTGGTAAGATGGGGAATGTGTTTGAGTTTCTCGATGGTCGTCAGTGGTGATGGGTGACGGGTAAGGGGACGTGACTCCAGCCGCGTTTGGTTTATGGTTGATAATGGATGGTCTACCGTGGAGGGTCGATGGGGAGCGGTGAACCAGTCTGAAATCTTATCCCACAAAGAGGGGGAAGATTGTTTTGCCGAACCGTTTGCCGTCCCCTCGGTCGAAAACCGTGCCACGATCGGCAAGTGATCCGAGTACCCTTTGCCGAGGTGCTTGCCGTGTTTATACGCCCAGCGCTTGATCTGCCCATACTTCCCAAAAAGATACTTGGGTTTGTACGGGTGAAACGACCCTACCACGTACTCCCATCCTCGGCCATCATGGAGGGCAGGCGGGATCAACATCGCATCGATCGCCTCCTTGTCCCCAAAAAAATTGTGACTCCACCGCTC
>WFMQ01000002.1 GCA_015488995.1 Nitratifractor sp.
AGATCGCGGATCTCCGTGGCTTTGAGGGGTGTTTTGTACTTGGGGGTGATCGCACCGACCTCTTTGATCGATCGAGGCTGTGGGATCTGGAGGTACCCCCGATACTCCTCGAGTCGGCCTTGGATTGTATGGTGGGAGCCCACCTTGAAGGTGTCGTAGTGGTACGGTGTCGCACGGAAAAAGGTCGAGGAGACCCGCTGGCCAAACGGCGAGAGGAGAAACGTCACCCGCAGCTTGCCCCCAAACATCCCCATCTTCTCCACCGTCGCCTCCACGGTCACCGTCTTACCCAAATCCAGAGTACGCGAGAGGGTCGTGTCATTGTACGAGGTCGGCACAGTCAATGCCAAATCAAGTAGTGTTTGGATTTTAAGTTTTTTGAACAGGCGTTTCGCTTCATCGGTTTGCATGGGGTATTATAGCAAAGGATTGATGCGGGATAGGAAAAAGGAGCAGATTGACATATTTTTTTGCAGGGTATCACATAAGCGCACCTCTAAACAAGAACTTCTACTTTCTATTTTCTTTCGTCACCACATAGAAACTAAGCTTCTCGATCTCTCCATGTTCACGAATAAAGGCATTGATCTCCTCAAGGCTCACCCTTTCGATCCGCTCCAGTTCCCGGGTACTCTCTCCGAGAGGTTTGTGAGCATAATACTCATCAAACGCCCGTCCCAGTCGCTGAGAGAGAGTCTCGGTGCGCAGAGGTTCACTGCCGAGGAGGAACGCCTTGGCTCCTTCGAGCTCTTTGTCGGTGATGCCGTCTTGGACAAAGGTTGAAACCACTTCGCCGATCACCTTGATCGCTTCGGCTTCACTCTCAAGCTTGGTCTGGACATGACCGGTCAAGTAGCTCACCGAGCGCTTGAGGGCGAAGCGGCCGTAGGCGGAGTACGCCAGCCCCCGCTTGACCCGAACCTCCTCCATGAGTCGGCTGCCGAAACCGCTGCTGCCGAGGACAAATGCGGCGATCTTGGACAGATGCGTCTCGTCCCCATCGTACGCGACGTTCAAGGGGGCTCCAAAATAGATATAGGCCTGATCCGTCTGCACAAACTCCCGACGTATCTGGGGGGTGTCGGTCGCAGCGAAATGGCCGATGGGGACGACAGATGTTTGCTTGAGGGGTGTGAGGGCTTGCTGGAGATATGCGTGGGCTTCCTCCCAGCTCAGATCCCCGCCGAGGACGAGGGTGAGATTGTTCAATCCTACATGGGTACGGATCTGGTACACCAAATCCTCTGGATCCATCCTCTGCACACTCTCAAGCGTCCCATCGATCGGCTCCGCCAATCCAGTCCCTTCAAACAGCATGCGCGAAAGCCCAATCGAGGCGAGATAATCGTAGTCACTCTGTTTCTGTGTGAGTGTACCGAGCGTGCTTGTCTGAACGGTTTCAAACGCTTCGGGAGAATGGTTGGGATCGGCCAGCAATTCGGCCAGCATACCCGCACCGTACTCAAAGTTCTCCTTGAGTGCACTCAACTCGATCACCATCGTCTCCCGCCCCGCATGGGCACTCAGGCTCACTGCCCGAGACTCCAACCGCTCAGCAAACGCCGCCGATCCGGCTCTGCGTGATCCCTCCCCAAGCAATCGTGCCGTCATCCGCGCCTGCCCGGGATTGAGGTCGCTCAATGCTCCGCTGTCCTCAAACACCAACTGCATCGAGACAATCGGCAGATACCGATCCTCTTCGAAAATAACGGGGACATCAACTCCATGGAGATGGAAAGTGGTTTGAATCACTGGCATGGCTGGCTCCTTCAATAATATCTCTCAAGTATCTCATACGCTGTGTTGCGCTTGGCCGGCTTTTCACCGACATCCGCGATGAGGCGGATCATCTCTTCCTGATTCATTTCATTATGGGCTCCAGCGGCGGAAACGACATTTTCTTCCATCATGGTCGATCCCAGATCGTTGGCTCCCCAGCGCAGTGCCATCTGCCCGATGTAGCTCCCCTGGGTGACCCAGGAGCTCTGGATATTGGGGACATTATCGAGGAAAAGGCGCGCGACAGCCAGCAGGCGGAGGTAATAATTGGCACTGGTTTTGCTCAGGGTGGGCAGCTGGCGTTTGAGCTCGGTATTGTCGCTCTGATAGCTCCACATGATAAACGCCCGAAACCCACCCGTCTCATCCTGCAGGCGGCGGATGTGATCGAAATGCTCCACGATCTCACGGGTCGTCTCGACGGTACCGTACATCATCGTCGCGGTCGATTTCATCCCGATTTGATGTGCTTCGCGATGCACTTCCAGCCAGGTAGCCACATCGAGCTTGTTGGGGGCGATGATGTCGCGTACACGGTCACTGAGGATCTCCGCTCCTGCTCCTGGGATCGAGCTGAGCCCCTTGGCTTGAAGACGCTTGAGCACTTCCCGGATACCCAGGTGCGAACGGCGGGCGATGTAGTCGATCTCGATGGCGGAGAAGCCGTGGATCGTCACCTCAGGATACTTCCGGTGAATGTGCTCCACCAAATCCTCGTACCACTCGATCTCCAGCTTGGGATGCACGCCCCCCTGGAAAAGGATTTGTGTCCCACCGATGGCGACAAGCTCATCGATCTTGGCATCGATCTCCTCGAAGCTCAATACATACGCATCTTCTTTTTTCTCATGAGTATAAAACGCACAAAATTTGCAATCGACCCAGCAAATGTTGGTGTAGTTGATGTTGCGATCGACGACGAAAGTGGTGACCCCTTTGGGGTGAAGTGCCTGCTTGCGGGCATACGCCATACGCCCGAGTTCTTTGAGGTCGGCGTGTTCGATGAGATCGACAGCCTCATCTATGGATAGGCGGGGAGTCAGTTTTTCATTTTTCATGTTTCATTTTTGGATTCAGTCGGCTTCCCAACCGCATCCAAAACCCCATTGATAAACTGCGGTGATCGGTCGTCGGCCAACTCTTTGCCCAGCTCGACCGCTTCGTTGATGATGATGGGGCGATCGGTACCGGCAATGAGGATTTCGTAGACCCCCAGACGCAGGATCGCTTTTTCGACCTTGCCGATGCCGTCCATATCCCACTCCTTGAGATGCTTGGCGATCTCGGCATCGATCCCTTCGAGGTGTTCGAGGGTACCGTTGAACAGTCCTTGTGAAAATTCCCGCTGTTTGTTGCGGATTTTCCCCTCTTCGAGGATGTCGTCGCTAAATTGCGCGATATTCGTGTTGCCCAAATCATAGGCATAGAGCAAACCGACGACAGCGGTACGGGCTTGGTGGCGGGTGGCCATGATTTACAGTTCCCCGTACAGGTTGACCATCTCGATCAATCCCGTCATCGCTTCGGCCCCTTTGTTGCCCGCCTTAGTCCCGGCACGCTCGATGGCTTGCTCGATGCTGTCGACGGTCAGGACACCGAAGGAAGCGGGCTTGCCGTACTTGAGCGTGACGCTGGCCACCCCTTTGGTCGCCTCAGCTGAGACGTAGTCAAAGTGCGGGGTGGCTCCCCGGATCACGGCTCCGAGACAGCATACCGCATCGTATGTGCCCGATGCAAATGCCTTGTCGAGTGCAAACGGAATCTCAAAGGCTCCGGGCACCAAAATCAAATCAAGATCCTCGACCCGTCCACCGTGGCGGGCATACGCATCCTGAGCCCCTTCCACGAGACGGTCGGTAATGAAATGGTTGAATCGTGCGCTGATAATGGCGACTTTTTTGGAGCGATCGACGCTCAAATTTCCTTCGATGGTTTTCATAAATAAAATACTCCCTGTAAAATTAAGTAACGATGGTGTAGAAAGTAGCCTGAGCTATTTTTGGGGGGCTTCAGGTGTGACCGTAACGGTTCGGACGATTTTCACCTTTTTGATGACCAGTTTTATGGGGCGATTTTGAGCATCCAGTACAGCGGTGAAACTCCCCTCCCCCCCGTCAAAGATCCCTTTGGCAATCCCCACCTGGACGACAGCACCGTCCGGTGATCCCCCCCAGCGCACCACCCGCTTGGGGTCATTCGAGACATAGACAGGCACGTTGCCATGGGTATTATCGGCTCCAGCGACGATGACGGTTTTGCGCCGTCCGGGTGTTTTGGACTCTCCGCGAATGGCATTGTGCATCACCGTCAGGAAGTCATCGTGGCCAAAATAATCCATACTATCGGTCACATTTTCATGGGCTTTGCCCTCGATCCAGTCCCGATAATGGCGCAGAATCTTGTGCCGACGATAGTCAAAGGTGTATTCCGCCAGCGAATGCTTCCCGTTTGCCCATTTTTCGATTGCGAAAAGATGACTGTAGTATTTGCCGTGCCGCACGTTCCCTTGGGATCGATATTGTTCGATCCGTTTACCGCGCACCAAATTGTAAATCCCAGTCGAATGTACCTTGATCGTGATGGCATACCGTCCATGCCCTTCCGAGCTGTTTACATTCGCAGACGCAAACTCTCCCAACAAAGAAGAGTGCACACTGAAACGACCGCTCCCTTGGCATCCAGCGAAAAAAAACATTGACAGAATAAGGATGGCACGTATTATCATACACAGAGTATAACATATTTTGGGTAGAATTCTCTGAAATCTTTCCTGTTCTTCCTAATTCTTCGAGAAGAAACTTAAAGAGTACCCAGAAGGAACAACAATGAGCGATGCAAATACAACCACGCAGGCGATCGACCAAGTCGTCCAGACCGGCACCCAAGTGATTGACGGACTCAACATCGATCTTTACCACTCCATCCAACCCTGGCTCAACAAGCTCTACAGTGGTGCCTACAGTGACTTTTTTGCCTACTCCTTTTTTGGGATCCCTCTGGCCAACATCATCGCAGCCATTGTGGCGTTTCTTTTCTTTCTCTTTTTGCGCAAGCTCTTCACCTCCCTGATCGTCTCCACTCTGCTCCGCATCACCGCACGGACCAAAACCTCCGTGGATGAGATGATCGTCCGTGAGTTACGTGGTCCGCTGCGCTTCTTCTTTGTCGTCCTTGGTTTACGGGTCTTTTTCCAGCTCATCTTCCGTGAGACCCATTGGGTCAAGCTGACCCTCGATGCGATGACAATCTACACCGTATTTTGGGTCTTGTACGCCATCACGCCCGCGATCAAAGCCTCCCTCTACCGCTACAGCCACACCAACGACCATCTCTCCTACGAATTGACCAATTTCCTGATCCGCATCATCCGTATCCTCATCGTCCTCCTTGGAGTGATGGCGATCCTCTACAACTTCGGGATCAATGTCACCGCCTTTTTCGCCTCACTCGGGATCGGGGGACTGGCACTCGCGCTGGCCGCCAAAGACACAGCCGCCAACCTCTTCGGCTCCATCGCCCTGCTGGTGGATCGCTCCGTCAAAGTGGGGGAATGGATCAA
>WFMQ01000003.1 GCA_015488995.1 Nitratifractor sp.
GATTTTTGTCTTTGTCGGGATTGGGTTGGGGGTTGTGGGGTATTATAAGCGGAAATTAGGTGTTAGAAAGTAGACGTTAGAGATTTTTCGTCGTTCCTATGTGGCACGTAAAATAAGAAAAATCTCTTTAAAAAGATTGGGATTTGTCATCATGAGCAAGAATCAATTATTCCGTCAGGCGACCCTCGACATCCTCCCGCTTGCTGTTGCCGTAATTCCCTGGGGGATTTTGAGTGGTGCTATCGGAGTTGGGATTGGCTTGACCTTCTGGCAGGCGCAAGGGATGTCGATGTTTGTATTCGCCGGGGCGGCACAGCTCTCTGCCATGACACTCATGGGGGCAGGAGCCGGTTGGTTGGCGATCAACGGATCGGTATTTGCTATCAGCTCTCGACACATGCTCTATTCACTTGATTTGCGCAAAGATGTTTACCTTCTTCCTCTGAAATGGAGGGTAGTGTTGGCGTTTTTTCTTACGGATGAAATGTATGCGGTCACCAAAGCATATCACGACAAGCACAAGAGGTTTTCTCCCTGGTACTCTTTGGTTGCGGGGATTGTTTTTTATCTGTTTTGGAATGTGTCCACTCTTATTGGCATTGTTATGGGGGAGAAAATAGGACATCTTGAAAATATAGGGCTTGACTTTGCCATCGTCGCTGTTTTTATCGCCATTACGGCGGCGAATTTGAGGCAGCTTTCGATGATCGCTGCCACCATCACGAGTGGCGTGGCGGCTATCTATTTCAAAGAAATCACGCCGGACAGCTATGTCATCATCGCTTCACTTCTTGGTATGAGTGCTGGATATTTGGTCAGCAGGATATTTCGATGAATGCTTGGCTCTTGATTGGCTTGATGTCTTTTGTGACCTTTGTCAACCGGTATGTGTTTTTCTCCAAAACAATCACCTACCACCCCGGCGAGAAGTTCAAAACATTTTTAAGCTTTTCCGCTCAGGCGATTCTAACGGCACTGTGGGTACCGATTGTGTTTCATTGGCACGATGCAGGAACCATCAGCATCACCAATACCCACTATTTGATTTCAACACTTTTTGTGCTGGTTTTGAGCTTCTTTAGAATCAACATGCTTCTCGTCGTCCTGATGGGTCTCTCGTTGTTTTTTGCGCTGAAATTTTTGGCTTGACAAACATAATGAGGAGCATGTCTGTAAATAGACGTTAGAAAGTAGACGTTAGAAAATACCATCCAAACTTAAGATCTCAATACCGACATCCAACCGATGAATCCCCTTGTCTTGAGTAATAAAGGCATCGCATTTATGCTTGATAGCGCATTGCAGTTGCAGCAAATCTTCAAAATCTATTTTTTGATTGTCGTCGCAGGCTTGAGAGTATATTTCCAAACTCTCGTCCAAAATGGTTCCGAAATTATAAAGTTCAAAATTCTTTTTCAAGCTGTCAAAAAATCGCCATATCACATGGCAATCCGTACCATTCTTGGAAGCGATATATTCGATGGTTGTCAAAATGTTTTCGCTGGTTGCCAATGTGTCGTATGTGTCACAGATCAGAGAATAGGCTTTGGCAGCTTGTTGATGATTGGCTCTACTTGGGATCAAAATATCCAATAAGATATTGGCATCGAAAAATATTTTACTCATATTTGCCGGCTTTGATCTCTTGATGGGATGCATTAGAGAATGCCGGATCATCCCCGAACGCCCCTACAAAATCAAGCAAGGCTTGTTTTTTTTCCTCTCGCTTCTCTTGTTCGCGCTTCTGAATAAATGCCAAAACATCATCCGCATATTTCTGCGCCACAAAAAGCCCTTTTTTGGTCTTGGTTTTTTTGTCCAACAGCAATAATATATCAGCAGGTATATTTCCCCGTGCAAAATCGCGGAACGAAACTTGTTGCATTGTCATGATAAATCCCTATTGTCATTTTTGATATTATTGTCATTATAGTTGTTTTTTGTTTGCTTGTCAAGAGTCTCGGGAGATATGAAATCAGTGAAGTTTGTAATTTGGGGAGTAGAAACTAAGCACCCAAAATGGATGCTGCTGCACGCAAGATAACAGGCAGCCGCTCTTTTATTACATCTTCAACAACATACAAATCTACTCCCTCATCATCATGGGCAATAAAATTTCTGAGCTCATAACTCCCTTTGATATCCTGCTTTTCAAAACGGGAGAGAATTTCAAGTTCACCGCCATGCAGCAGTTTGTCAAACTGTTCAGATATGGAGGTCAGATGCATCAAAATCGCCGCTCTCCCTTTCTCTTCGTCTTCGAGTGCCTTATCCACCGATCCATATTCTCTGACTATGTTATCAATAAACTCAATTTTTTTTCGGATGTTTTCGATGCGACTGATCGCTTTTTTGCTATACATAGATCAACTCACTTTGTATGTGCTTTTTAAAAGGTGACGGACTGTCCAGATCAAAAATATCGATCTTTCGGTGAAAAGTTTTGCGCAAGATTTCACGTATTGACACAAGCAGCTCAAAGTAACGATAGGCATCCATTGTTGTTCGCAATGTTTCACTCTTGGCGATGGCAATATCGATATCGCTGTACGGGGTCGGCTTTTCATTCGCATAACTACCGAATAGGGCGATGTGTTCAATCCCCTCGGCTTTTAGTTGCGGCTTGAGTTCCCGTAGCTTTTGGAGTATCGTTTCTTTTGTCGGTTTCATGGGAGTATTATAGCACGGTTATAGGAGTCTGTCGGACTCTGAGAAATACCTATAAAAACGACAAATTTTAAACCAATAGGGTCAGGACATAAATTACAAATTAATTTTTCTACTTTGGCATTGATCAACCGTGAAGGTCGAAAGGGTGGTGATCAATCATAACTGTCGTAATGAAACACACCAAATGCGACTGAAATCGCGTATTCGTTAGTTGGTGGGGTGAAACATCATTGGTTCTGACTTTTTCACCCCGACCCAAACGGCTTTTTGCTATAATGGTAGCAACCTCTACTGGGCAGCACAATTGGTTCTGATGCATCATTAAAGAGTAGACACGTTCTCGTCGATTAGACTCTGCGTATGTGTGATCGATAGGGCATCAGGCGAAAATGTCTCTTGATGGGGGCATCCTTAAACTGTCTAACTTTTGCGCAAAGGCATCCATGAAACTCCACCACCTCAAAGCCTTGGCTCACCGCCTCAAAACCCATCCCTACATCACCCGCGCACGTCGCGTCGAGGACAACGTCATCGAGCTGGCACTTTCGCGGGAGTTGAGCTATTTTTTTGACATGACACGTGGGCACAGTATGGTCTATGTTGCCCCCTCTCAGCGGCCGATGCAGGGGTACAATGCTCCCTTCGATACTTTGCTGCATGCTCAGGTCTCCGCTGCCCGGATCGTCGATGCGTATGTGGTCAATGACGACCGGGTACTGCGCCTCATCCTCGCCCCCAAAAGCGACTACAAAGACCACCACATCGCCCTGCAATTTGAGTTTACCGGCAAAAATACCAACGCCATCCTCCTCGATGAAGACGACACCGTCATCGAAGCCCTCCGCCATATCGACGCGCAAAGCTCCTTTAGAGTCGTTCGCCCCGGCACAAGGCTGGATCCTCTCCCTTCACGAAACAATCCACCAATTACCAATTACCAATCACCAATCACCGACGAGACTCTCCACGAGATTCTCGTCGCAAACTACCAAAAACGTCATGCCGAAAAACTCGCCCAATCTAAGCGTAATAAACGTACCGCCATCCAAAAGCAGATCGTAAAATTTGACAAACTTCTCGCCAAAATCTCCGATTCGGACGTCCTCGAATCTGAAGCTGAACAGCACCAGAACACCGCCAATATCCTCCTCGCAAATCTCTACAAAATTCAACCCTACGATTCTCGACTGGAGACTGTCGATTTCGAGGGAAATCCGATGACGATCGCTTTGCCAAAAAGCACCCCCGTCAACCGGATGCCTGAACACTATTTTTCTCGCGCTAAGCGGGCGAAATCCCGTGCCAAAAATGTCCACATCGAGATGGAAAATCTCACAAGCAAGAAGCGTTTCTACGAAAACATCCTCCACGCAATCGAACAATCCCCTGATCTGCGCACACTCGAACTCCTCGTCCCCAAGCGGGGCAAATCCCAGCGCAAAAAAGAGAAGATGCGGGAGGGGGAACTGTTTTGGATTGAGGATTACAAAGTGATGGTGGGGCGCAACAGCACCGAAAACCAACACCTCCTCAAACTCGCCCGTGCCAATGATCTGTGGATGCACGTGCGCGGCATCCCCTCGAGCCACGTCATCATCCGCACCGACAAACAGAATCTCCCCGACTCCGTCATCCAGGCTGCTGCCAAACTCTGCGTTGATTTCTCGATCAAACACCCCGGTGACTACGATGTAGACTATACCCAGCGCAAATTTGTCAAAATCCAAGAGGGCTCACACGTCGAGTATGACAAATATCGGACGGTCCGGGTGCGCAAAGAAGGGGTTGAGATACGGGAGTAAACGCATTGGTGCATACGACTACCTTATGCTATAATACGCCAAACATCACACAGGACTCCTTCATGACACACTCTTCCGAACACTCTACCCGAATCCGGACGGCTGCGATTCTCCTCGCAGTCGTGCTGGTCGTCGGCTGGCTTGATGTCCCGTTTATCACGTGGCTTTTTCTCGGGGCAGCCTTTGCGATCGCACTCAATGAAGCGATGATACTCTTTAGGGTCAGCGAACTCACCCCGTACCTCTTCGGTGTGGCAATCTGGATCGTGGCGGGATTCTACCCTCAGCCCGCCGATCTGGTGACGCTGGGTCTGCTGGTCTTTGCGGCCGTTCTTGCGTATCAACGACGGCTGGAAGTGCGGGCGTTTCTCCCACTTATCTACCCTACCCTCGGGATGGTGTACCTCTGGGCACTCTATCGTGAATACGGGATGATCGCCCTGGTGTGGATGTTGCTCATTGTTGCATTGACAGACATGGGGGCGTATTACACCGGCAAAAACTTCGGCAAAACTCCCTTCTCCCCCACGTCACCCAACAAAACCCTCGAAGGGGTTGCCGGTGGAGTAATCGCTGGGACGATTGGGGGGACGATCCTCGCAACAGGGTGGATGGAGATCGGCTTTGTTGTGGCATTGATCATCAGCCTCATTGCGTCCAAATTCTCCATCTTCGGCGACCTATTTGAGAGCTACCTCAAGCGCGAAGCCGGGGTCAAGGACAGCGGGACACTCCTCCCCGGTCACGGCGGCGTGCTCGATCGGATCGATGGGTATCTCTTTGCGGCACCTCTTCTCTATATTTTGCTCCACATGACAGGAAACTAATATGCACACCAAGCCCTCCTCCATCGTCCTCCTCGGATCGACCGGCTCCATCGGGGTCAATACCCTCATCATCGCTGAGCGATACCATCTCGAGATCGAAGCGCTCGTTGCCGGCTCCAACATCGACCGGCTCAATGAGCAAATCGCCATTCACCGCCCCAAATACGTCGCCATCGCCCACGCGCGTGACCGTCACCGTGTCCAACACGATACGGTCTATATCGGTGAGGAGGGGATCTTGGAGCTACTCGAATGCAGCAGCAGTCCCACCATCGTCAATGCCCTCGTCGGCTATGCGGGGATGCGCCCCACGCTCAAAGCGATTGCACTCGGTCGCCACGTCGCTCTGGCCAACAAAGAGTCCCTTGTCGTCGCCGGAGCATTCATCGACACGACCCACATCACCCCCATCGACAGTGAACACTTCGGTTTGTGGTATCTACTAAACGACCGTCCCATCTCCCGCCTCGTCATTACTGCGAGTGGTGGTGCCTTCCGCGATTGGGAGATTGGCAAGATGAAGGATGCCACCTTCGCCGATGCCCTCCAGCACCCCAATTGGTCGATGGGGAACAAAATCACCATCGATTCGGCCACCATGACCAACAAAATCTTCGAACTCCTCGAAGCCAAATGGCTCTTTGACACCGCCCATGTCGATGCAGTGATCGAGAAAAAATCCATCATACATGCCTTGGTGGAGTTTGTCGATGGCTCTACCACGGCTCACTTTGCCGGGGTGGACATGAAGCTCCCCATTGCCTTTGCCCTCTTCGGAGAGGTCGAAGAGCCAATCCTCCCCCCCACCGATCTACTCGGAATCGGCGCACTGGAGTTTCGCCCCATCGAAGCAGAGCGCTACCCCATCTGGGGTCTCAAAGACGACATCCTCACCCACCCCCACCGTGGTGCTGTCCTCAACGCCGCCAATGAGGTAGCGATCCAAGCATTTGAGCGGGGAGAGTGCACGTTTTTTGGGATGAGTGAAATGGTATTGGATGCCTATCGGAAATTTGAAGATGTCCATCCCACCTCGGTCGAAGAGATTATGACGATTGATGGGGAGGTGAGGCGGTATGTGCTCGGGGGGTGAAGAAACTATTCCCTTTCCAGCCTTGGCTTTGGGTCGGATCCGCCCCCCTATCGGACGGGCTTAGCAGGAGCAGCTTGCGCTGTGTTGGTGTCCGCCTACTTCTCCTGTAGCTATTTCATCGGCGGTTGCTTCCCGCTCACTGGTGACCACCACATCAAAGACGAGATCTTTGCCCGCCATGGGATGGTTGAAGTCAATCGTCACATCGGTATCGGTGAAGTCTTTGACGACGACTTGTGTCGTCTGACCGTCTTCTCCCTGACCATAGAGCATCATCCCTTTCTCGAGGTCGATCCCTTCAAATTGCTCTCGGGGGAGCATCTGAATCGCTTCGGGGTTTAGCGCACCGTACGCCTCTTCAGCTGGGACTTCGATCTGCTTCTCATCCCCTTCGTTGAGTCCGACAAGTCCTTTTTCGAGGCCGGGAATGATCATCCCCGTACCGAGGACAAATTCGAGAGGTGCATCCTCTTTGTTGCTGTCGAGGATCTCACTCCCCCCTTGTTCACGGAGTTCGTATTTGATGCCGACGACCCAATTGTTATCTTGTACTGCCATCTGTTTTTCCTTGTGTGTGAAGTTGTTTACCCCAGAGATTCTGAGCATAAAAGATGCGGTATTTTATCCAAGCAAGCTTCATGGGAGCTTGCTTGGACTCGCACAAAGCATCAGAGATGTTTTTTGGCTATCCGTGCGCTTGACGTTTTGGGGTAGCCATCGATAATCGCTTGAAAAAACCGTTTGGCTTGGCGCTTCTTCCCATCTTTTTCCATCGCCAAGCCGGTGTGGAGTAGCAAAGTATCCATATACCCTGCATGGTCATTGAGCTCGGCACTCTGTTTGTACTCATCGATGGCGCGTGCATACTGGTGCGTGCGATAGGCGATCTCACCCAGATAAAAATGGGTGGGTGCCTTTTTATATCCCCGTTGCTCCAATATCTCAAAACGCTTGAGGGCATCGGAGTAATGCTTTTTCGTCACCAGACGCACCCCTCTGCTGTAGAGTGCAGAAGAGGGGGCCGTAGCGAGTGACCCCTTGGGGGTGGTAGACGCTCTTGACACCGCTCTCTGCTTCGGTTTGGGTGCCGCTGCACGGATAGGGGTCGTCACCCGTCCACTCGTGATCGCTCGTTTGAGCTCGGAGTGCGAGACATACTTTTGGTTGATCGTATCCAAGAGCGTGCTGATATCACGGAGAAGCTTCTGCTCTCCTCCATTCCGGCTCGGCTTCAGCCGCTCCACCGTGCGACTGAGACCCTCCACGATGCTTCGCAGTCCATCGACCTCTTCATGCAGACGCGCGACCTCCTGCTTGAGGGCGTAGAGGGAGCTGCGAGTGGGGGCGCGTGAGGCGGAAGCATACACCGATGGCTCTGCTTGGAGCAGGGACGATGCGATCAGCATCAGCCATAGCCGTTTCACGATCACGGCACCTTGTTGATTTCGGCGCGACGGTTTTTGGCACGGCAAGCAGGCTTCCCTCCCCGGCATACCGGATTGCTCTCACCGTAACTCACCACCGATACTTTGGAGGCCGCGATCCCATTGTTGACCAACAGAGCTTTGACCGCTTTGGCACGCTTCAGCCCAAGGGCGTAGTTGAATTCATCGGTACCAAACTCATCACAGTTCCCTTCGATACGGATGTGACCTCGGTGTGCTGCTGCTGCGATCTGAGGCAGATCATTGAGTACTCGCTGGATTTGCCCCCGATCCAACTGGTAACTGTTGTAACCAAAATAGAGCAGGTGAAATCCACTGCGGCTCGTTCCGTCGCTCCCCGTATATTTGCCGTGACTGTCCACACCGCCGGTGACACCGCCCGCATCAAAACCGGCCTGGTCATTGGGTATCGGAGCACGCTGCTGGGTACAGCCTCCGACAAGGAGTGTCAGTGCGAGAGAGAAGATTGCAAAGTAAGTATGTTTCATTGTGGTATTCCTTTTGTGGGTATATTTCTACCAGTCGAGGGACTGAATTTTACGATCGCCCAGCGGAAAGAGAAGGCTTTGATTGGTCGTGAGACTGAGATAGCCGATGGCATTACCTTCATAACTCCGCTTGATATAGAGGATCGTCTTGCCATCGGGTGAAAATCGGGGAAATTGATTGATCCCGCTAAGGGTCAGGGGGCGCCCACCCCTCCCATCCGTGTGTGACAGATAGAGGTTGAAGACCCCCTGCCCTTCCCGGGCACTGTAGACGATGGTGTCACCGTACGCATCAACACTGTTATTGTTCTTGCCGTGAAAAACCACTTGCGATACGCTGCCGCTCGCCATGTCGCGCTTGAAGATGCCGGGATACCCCAAGCGATTGGAGACGAAGACGACGGAAGCACCCTGATCGGCATACACGCCGTTGACATCAATCCCACGGAAGGTCGTCAGCCGAGTCGTTTTCCCAGTCGCGACTGCATACGCGTAGATATCCGACTGCCCATCTGGTGCCATGGTCAGCAACAGGGTGCGCCCATCCTTGCGCACATCTGAGCATACGATCATCCCCGTCGAATGGGTGATGATTTTGCGTTTCCCCGTCTGAAGGTCGAGACGATAGAGGGTCGGCCGCCCCTGAACATACGCCGTGTAGTAGAGACTTTTCTGCTGGGGATCTCCCCAGTGGGGGAAGAGGTTGAGTCCGCCGTGGATGATCACTTTGGTGTAGTGGAATGTGTAATCTGCCAAGAGGATCTCGCTCTGTTTGCGCCCCGTATATCGGGCGAAGACAACATAGCGGTTGATCCAATCAATCGAACCATACCCAAGATGAGCATTGATCTCCGAAACCGCTTTGTGGACGAGGAAGGGGTACTTGGCGGGGTTGCTCACCGCATAGCGCCCCTCCATGATCACTTTGGCGTTGGCGGGATTTACGACTTTGACCCAGAGGGTATTGTCCGTATCTTTCTCATCGTATCGGTAGGTAATCGTGTATCGCTGCGTCCGCAAAGCTGGCGTGCCCCTCTTCGAATCGTAGCTACCGGTTCGATACATCTCATCGGGCAAAAAATGGCTACTGATCTTGAGATCGGCGACAAAGATGGCGTGCAGCTTTCGGGTGCGCTCTGTCGGGAAGCTCCCATCGATGACCGCCACGTGCACACGCTGATCGGCTTTTTTCGAAATCGTCAACTTGGCATCAAATCCACCAAAAAGGGATACGGTCAGCAGCAACACAAGCCAAAATCTCACAACATCTCCTTTAGGGGTGGGGGCACACACATGGATTCGTCCAATGTTTCACGGTATTGTACCAAGGGGGGGCTGAAATCAATATTAAATAGTATGACGAAAGAGCGTGCCGCCCCGATGATCACCGTCAATGAGAAAAGCACGTGCATCAGTCAGATCAAACCCACTGGCGAGGAACATATCACGACCATGCGCCATCAGGAACTGCGCGGATTGGAGTTTGGTGACGATGCCGCCGGTCGCAAAGGCATGGCCCGGGGTGTGCTCGGCACTGAGTTCTTCGGCACTCAGGTGGGTCACCATTTTGCGCGGGGTGGCATCGGGATGAGTATGGGGGTCGGCATCGTAGTAGGCATCGATGTCCGAGAGGATCGCCAGCATGTGCGCATCAAAATAGTGGGCGACGTGGGCGGAGAGGCGGTCGTTGTCCCCGAAGACCAACTCTTCGGTCGCGGTGACGTCGTTTTCGTTGATGATCGGAACCACCCCCTCCTCGAGCAGACGATCGATCGCTCTGCGGGCGTGACGACTGCGCTTGCGAGAGTCAAAATCATCGGCACTCAATAGCACCTGTGCCGAGAGGATACCATGATGGGCAAATTTCTCTTGGTACATCTTGAGCAAAAACGGTTGACCGATGGCTGCCAATGCCTGCTTGTTCGCTACATCGGTTCGGTCGAGAGGGATTTGGGTATAGCCTGCCGCCACCGCACCAGAGCTGACAAGGATCACTTCGTGTTGGGCTTTTTTGAGCTCGGCGATGAGAGCGACCAGTCCCCGCATCCGGTCCCGTGCGACCCCATCCTGTTCGGTGAGGACATGGGAGCCTACTTTGATGACGATCCGCTGCATCGGCTACTCCTCTTCACTCTTTTTCGTCTCCGCCTTGGCCGATTCGGCGAGGGCATAGCGCAACGCTTCGGTGTTGGTCTGCGCCACCGCAGAGATGGGGAGGACAAAGACGGGTACATTGACATCAAAGGTCTCCCACGCCTCACGGGGTTGCATATAATTCTCAAGCGCAGGATCGGCTGTCAATTTCCCAAGGGCATCGTTTGGCTCGAGACCCAGATCGGAGAGGAAGCCCTCGGTCTTGTCATTCACGGCCTCTGGACTGAGGGCATCGATCTTGGTGATCGCCACCGCGTGGGGGCGTGTCGCCAGCTCGGGAGAGTACTTGGCCAATTCCTCCTTGAGGATCTCATATTGGTATTTCATCTCCCGGTAGTTGGTCGCATCGATCAGCAGCAGGAGGGTACGCGTCCGCTCAATGTGGCGCAAAAACTCCAGCCCCAGCCCCCGACCATCACTGGCACCTTCGATGATCCCGGGGATATCCGCCATCATAAACGAATCGTATTCGCCCACCATCACGACACCGAGCTTGGGGGTCAGCGTCGTAAACTCGTAGTTGGCCACCTGCGGACGGGCATTGGAGAGGGTGGAGATGAGGGTTGATTTGCCCACATTGGGGAAACCCACGAGACCCACATCCGCGATCATCTTCATCTCAAGCCGCACCTCACGGGTCTCACCGGGGAGACCGGGCTGTGCGTAGGTGGGGCGCTGGTTGGTAGAGCTTTTGAAATGGGTGTTGCCCATCCCCCCCTTGCCCCCTTCGAGGAATGTGACGACGGTGCCCTCTTCGATGAGGTCGAGGAGCACATCCCCAGTCTCCCGATCGATCACCTGCGTACCGGGGGGAACCGTTACGGTGGTGTCCTTGCCGCTACGGCCGTATTTTTTGCGCCCTTCACCGGGGCGACCGTTTTCGGCTTTGATGTGGCGACGACCCCGCAAGGCTGAGAGGGTATCGGTGTTGTTGTCCACCTTCAGATGGATCGAGCCCCCCCGAC
>WFMQ01000004.1 GCA_015488995.1 Nitratifractor sp.
AGACGACCTGCACGCAAAAAAATCTTTGCATTGACTACGGCCAGTCCAGCAGATTTTTTCACGCACATCTCATCTCGTCTCGCTCTCTCAAACGTTTGGGTGTTTAGTTAGTGGGGTAATAACATGCGCAACATCTTGCTCTTTTTTCTACTGGCGATCGTCTCAAGTACTCCCTTGTCGGCCCGCACCCATCGTGACTACACGTCACTGATCCATCAAGCCGAAGTGCAGGCGACACCCTCGGCGAGGCGTGTCCTCACTGTGGCACGTGAGATGGTGGAGCAGGGGGTCATCGCCCGGGGAGCCTGCTGGGACTACCTCGATGTGGCCTTCACCCGTGCAGGCTTCCCCGCCGACCAGCGCACCGTCCTCTACCACCACCGCAAATCCGGCCCCTATGTCGATCTCGACCGCATCCGCCCGGGGGATTGGCTCTACTACATCAATCACAGCTATGGGGACATCGAGCACAGCGGGCTGTTTGTCGGCTGGATCGACCGTGCCCGCCATCAGGGACTCATCCTCAGCTATGCCGGAGAACACCGCCACAGACCCGGACGCTACCGAGCTTACGATCTCACCCACATCTACCACATCACCCGTGCCATCCAGAAGTTGGATACCAAGCATCCATCCGTGGAACACACAGAGACCAACCTCACGGTGCTTCCAGATAGGGTTCCACATGATGCCAATATCACGTAGCGGGGGGGAGACGGCATGGGGTTTGCTTGTCTCCAAATCCATCAATAGAAAAAAGCATTAGTCGCCATCATCGTACCCATGGGCTTCACGTACAATCATCGCCGAACCTACGGGTGCGACTCAAATTTTACGCACAGCCCATGAACATGAGCATTGTGGCTACTGCAGATTTTCTGTTTACGGATTTTGGGTGTCACTTGTGCTATAATATTCCATGCAAAAAGATATTACAACCAAAGAGACCATCAAGACCATTACTGAGGATATCGCCAAGTATATCCTCGAGCTTGAGGTCAGCGATATCGAATTCGTTGACAAAGAGCTCCAGAGGGTAGAGAAGCGAGAGGCCGACATCGTCGCCCGATGCAGAGTAAACGGTCAGGAATCGATCTTGCATCTTGAGATCCAGAACGATAATGATCCCACCATGCCCAAAAGGATGCTCCGGTACTACACCGATATTACAATGAGATTCGATACCCTCCCTGTGTATCAATACCTCATCTATATCGGCAAACCAAAGCTCACCATGAGGCGAAGCATCACGGGTAAGAATATCCATTACCAATACACCCTCATCGACATGCACACGATTGATTGTGATACGTTTATCACGATGGATACCCCCGATGCCTTGGTTCTTTCAGTTCTGTGTGATTTCAAAGGGCGCGATGAACTCGATATGCTTCTCTACATCACACGACGACTTGAAGAACTCACCCGTGGTGATGAGCATCGACTTGGGAAATACATGCTCATATTGGAGACATTATCGACCAATCGAGACTTAACAAATATACTAAAGGAGGCCGAACAAATGCTACGTGAAATCAAATATGAAGATTTACCCAGCTATGAGATAGGGATGGAACGAGGAATGGAACGAGGAATGGAACGAGGAATGGAACGAGGAATGGAGAGGGGAATGGAGAGGGGAGCCCTCAATATGGCGATTACCATGATCAAAAAGTTTAAACTCTCTGCCGAAGAAGTAGCCAAAGAGTTGAATATATCAATTGTCGAGCTCCAAAAATATCTTGCCAAAGAGTAGTTGGAATCGTTCTATATCTTTACAAATAATAAGATATAATAAAACAAAATAATACTTAGAGGTCTCATCAACATGTCAACCCGCCAAACCACCCATGTCATCCAAACCATCCGCGACGAGATCCACAAAGTCGTCGTCGGTCATGAAGCGTTGGTCGAGGGGATGATCGTCGCTTTGCTCAGCGGGGGGCATCTCCTCGTCGAAGGGGTGCCCGGTGTCGCCAAGACGACGGCGGTCAAGGCACTCGCCGATGTACTTGGCTTTGACTTCAAACGGGTGCAGTTCACCCCGGATCTCCTCCCGGCTGACATCACCGGGAGCGAAGTGCTTGACATGCAGAGTGGGGCGTTTAGCCTCAAGCACGGGCCGGTCTTTACCCACTTGCTGCTGGCCGATGAGATCAACCGCGCCGGTGCCAAAGTCCAATCCGCCCTCCTCGAAGCGATGGCGGAGCGGCAGGTGACCATCGGCGAGACGACCCACCCACTGCCCCAGCCCTTCATGGTGCTCGCCACCGCCAATCCTCTCGATCAGGAGGGGACGTATGCGCTCCCCGAAGCCTCGCTGGATCGCTTCATGCTCAAGCTCCACGTGGGGTACAACACCCCCGAAGAGGAGTTTGAGATCGTGATGCGGGTGGCACAAAAGGGCTTCGAGACTCTCACGCAGATCGTCGATGCCGACACGTTCCGCCAGCTTCAGGAAGCCGTCCATGCTGTCCACATCGATGACGCGCTCACCCGCTATCTGCTCCAGATCGTCGGGGCGACCCGTGACCCGGCGGCGTTTGGGATGGCGGAGCTGAGTGAGGCGATCGTGTTTGGTGCCAGTCCGCGTGGGAGCATCGATCTCTTCAAAGCCTCCAAAGCGCAGGCACGGCTCGAAGGGCGCGATTTTGTCACCCCAGCCGACATCGCTCGGAGTGCCTACGGTGTCCTGCGCCACCGGATCGTACTCCACTATACTGCCGTGGCCAAAGGACTCACCCCCGACACGGTGATCCAGACCCTCCTCCAAACCCTACCCATCCCATAGGGTCTCGTCTGCCATGCACCCCGAACTCGCCTCGATCCGTATCCGTGCCCAGCACACCCGCCTCCTCGCCCGCCATGGCGAACACGAAGGGCACCTGCGCGGACGCGGCATGGAGCTGGATGAGCTGAGCGAATACGTCAGCGGCGACCCGCTCCACAGCATCAACTGGCGCGCCACCGCCCGCAGCCGTACCCCCATCGTCAACCGCTTCCATCCCACCCAGCAGCTGAATCTCCACCTCATCTATGCCCTCTCTGGATCGATGCGCTTCGGAGAGCCGACCAAGCACACTCTCGCCGTCGAGCTCCTCAGTGCCCTGGGGTATGCCGCGCTGCTCCAGCGGGATCGGCTCCGAGTGAGCCTCTTCGACGATCGTCCCCGCTGGGAGCTGCGTCCTACCCGCCGAGGGGGTATCGTCGAGGCGATCCACACCGCCGCTGCTGCCCTCGACCTGCATCAAAAACAGATCGACTACACGGCACTCGAACACTACGTAATGGGCACCCTCAAGCACCCCTCGGTGCTCTTCATCCTCGGGGATTTTCTCACCCTCCCTGCACTCGAGGCCCTCGCCGGTCGGCACGAACTCCATCTCATCACAATCCGTGACTCTGAAGAAGAGACCCCCACCCTGCGCGGACGCCACCGCCTCCTCGATCCCCTCGACGACACCGTCCATACCCTCCGACTCACCCGCCGTACCGCCGCTGCCTATACCAAGCGGATGGCAGAGCATGATGCCGCTCTCGACCGCTGGTGCCGCACCCATCGGGTCGATCGGGTGACGATCCACACCGGAGAGGATGCCATCGCCGTGCTGGCAGAGCATCTAAGGAATCGGGGATGAATGACCTCAACCTCACCACCCTCGCTCCCATCTATTCGGAGATCGTGACCCCGGTCGTCTGGTGGCCGTACGTTGCGGGTCTCGGTGGGGTGCTACTGTTGGTTGCGTTGATCCTCTTTGGGGTTCAGCGGCGACGTACCGGATGTACCGATGCGCCGGTCAGTATCCGTGGGCAACTGGAGGCACTCGATTTCACTGCGGAGCCGACCGAAGCCCTCTACCGCTTTTCACTCTTGATGCAATCCCTCCCCGAGAGCCAACGCCCCGAAGATTTGCCACTCCTGCTCCGTGAGCTCGCGCCCTACAAATACGCTCCTGCTCCTCCGCCGATCTCAGAGGAACTGCTCACCCAGATCCATCGCATGATCGAAGAGGTCGTCGTATGAGCTGGATGTACCCCTGGGTCTTTGCCCTGATCCTCCCCTATCTCTATTGTCTGCGCCGTTGTCCCCGGCAGGAGCGTGCACGGATCTTCTCCAATCTCCCCCTGCTGCGAGAAGTGTCCGCCCGAACCTCCCGTTTCGATCCGCTGATTGCACTCCGTATCGGGGTCGTCCTCCTGCTGCTCGGGGCACTGGCACGACCGGTGCTCCCCCACGCCACCGCCTCCGAGACGCACGAAGCCCACACCATCGCACTCCTGCTTGATGCCAGCAACAGCATGCACGAGGAGGGGCGGTTTGCTGCGGCCAAGACGACGCTTCGACATTTTGTCTCCGCACGCCCCCATGACCGCTTTGCCCTTGAAGTGTTTGCCGATTTTGCGGCGATCTCGATCCCGATGACCGAGGATCACCGTGCGATCGACACGGCGCTAAAGCATCTCAAGATCGGGGTCGCCGGTGGGCGCAGTACCGCCCTCTATGAAGCCCTCTATCGTGGGGTCGATCTCTTCGGGCACGATGCGGGGCAACACCCCGTCATCATCCTCCTCACCGACGGGCTCAACACCGTCACCTCGATCCCTCTTCGGGTCGCACTGGCACGTGCCAAGCAGCACCATCTCAGGATCTACACCATCGGTCTGGGGCACGATTATCAACGCCCTGTCCTTGAAAAAATCGCTCGGGAAACCGGCGGACGGTTCTTTGCCCTTGCGTCTCCTGACCGTCTCGGAGAGGTGTACCGGCAGATCGACCGCCTCGAACCCTCCCTCGTCCACCGTACCCACCGGATCGACCACCGTGAGCTCTACCGCTACTTGCTCATAGGGGCACTGGGGGTGATGCTCCTGCTGTGGGTCTATCGCCGTCCGAGTGGGGGAAGGGTCTGGCTCGCCCTCGCGGCTCTGCTCGCCCTGGGGATGGCTCTGATCAACCCACTCGCGTCGCGCAGCCGCTCAGGGACCGCCACCGCTTACGCTCCAGCATTTCTCGCCCTCGACCTCTCCCCAGCGATGGATGCCACCGACACCTACCCCAATCGGCTTGCCGTCGCCAAGACCGAAGCCCTCCGCCTCCTCGATACGCTCAAAGGGCAGCCAATCGGCCTGATGGGTTTCGCCGATCAGGCCTATCTCATCAGCCCACCTACCGAGGATCACACCATCCTGCGCGACCTCATCACCCACCTCGACCCCTCCGTGATCGAGCGCAAGGAGGCCAACCTCACCGCCCCCATCGTCGCAGCCGCACAGCTCCTGCCCCCTCAACACCCCCGACAGATCCTGCTGCTCACCTCGGGAGGCAGATACCCCTTGGCACCGACCATCGCACGCGCACGATCCGCGCACAGTGTCGTCTGTGTGTTCGGAATCGGTACATCACGTGGCAGTACCATCCCCGCCACCGATGGGGTGAAACGGACACCCGATGGTACCCCTGAGCTGACCCAGCTCCATCCGGAGCTCTCCCGCCTGACCGATGCGACCGGTGGGGTCTACCGCATGTGGCACAGTGGGGAGGATCTCGCCCCCTTCCGTCACGCCCTCCGTCACACCGTCATCACCTCTGCGCGGGGGGAGACACAGCATCCCTCTCCATGGACGATGCTTCTGATCGCAGCGGGATTGCTCCTTTTTGTGGTGAGCCATTTGCAGTGGAGGCCCCGGAGATGATCAAAGTATTAGGGTGGATAGCGCGTAGGGTGTGCAACAGCACACCAAAATCGGGAAAACGTCTCCTGCCATGGAAATTTCTCCTACTTGGAGGCAGGACTTCAGTCCTGCACCACCAAACGGAAGCCTCGGCTTCGGATCGGATATCCCATGCTGGGCTGATCGTGTGGCTCCTCCTCTCCACATACGGCTCTGCCGGTATCCTTGACGACGGACACCGCTGGCTGGGCAACCGTGCCCTCGCGCACCACCAATGGCACGCAGCCCTCGAAGCCTACACCGCCATCCCCCATCCCGATGCCGTCACCCGCTACACCCTTGCCACGCTTCACTACCGCCTCGGTCACTACCGCCAAGCGATGGCTCTGTATGCGAAGATTCACGATCCCGCGCTGGCGTACCGCCGCCTCCACAACCTCGGCAACTGTGCGATGCAGGTGAGAGATTATACCCGCGCCGTCGCCCTTTACCGAGCGGCTCTGGCGCTCCATCCCTCCAAACGTACCCAGTACAATCTCACCCTCGCCCTCCAAGCCCTCAAACAGAAAAAGAAGATCGGTGCTGCCTGCACCACCAACATCCTCCCCCGCCGTCGCAGTGCCAAAGAAGGGAATGCCAACCTCGATGATAACACCACCAGCAACGAGGGGAAGTGGAAAGAGATCAACCAAACCGTCGTCCGCGCCGACAACCTATCTCGCCCCCATGCCCACGGTCAATCCGACACGGCTCATACGGTCACCTTCGCCCCCCGAGAGACCCGCATCGAGCTTACCCGCGCTCCCGAGCCTCTCACCGAGCGCGAACAGGTCAAATGGGATCGGACGCTGCGGAATCGCCCGGTGAAAACGCTATTGATACCTTTAGGGAGTGATAAATGATGGAGAAAAGATACCGTCATGCCTTCGGAGCAGGGACTTGGGTCCCGTTGAGCAGGACGGAAGTCCTGCCGCCTAAACAACCGACAAACACAACAAAGAGGAGGCATCCATGAGAGCCACCCTGACCCACAAAATCTTTTGGTTCACCCTTCTGCTGCCCTTCACCCTTCAGGCCGCCACCACGCTTCGTCTCACGCTCTCCAATCCCCACCCCTACGTCGGCGAACCGATCCTCGCCACCTACACCCTCCACGGCGACCACCCTATCGGCAACCGCGACCCGTTTCGCCCCACGTTTCCCGGCTGGTGGAGCGTCCCGATGGTCGAAGCCAACACCACCGATGGGGGGCGCACGATCCGATGGATCTACCGTCTCTCCCCTCAGCGTAGCGGTACGCTTCTTCTTCCCGAACAACATGTCTCGACGACTTACATGGATCCCAAAACCTACGCCATCACCCGCCAACGCCATGCTGTCTCATCGCAGACACTCACCATACGCCCCTTACCCGCCGGGGTCACCATCGCCGGAGACTTCCATCTCACCGAGCACTTCGAGCACAACACCACCCGTCCCGATGCCCCGGCGACGCTCACCCTCACGATCGAAGGGCACGGCAACGTCGATGACATCCCCCCATTTGATCTCAACCGTACCGATGCCCTCATCCTCGCCTCCAAGCCCACCCGTACCTACGTGCTCCGAGGGGAGACCCTCCATGCCCGTTTCCAGCAGACGTTTACCCTCGTGGCGGATCACACGCTGACCCTCCATCCGTTGGAGTTCACCTACTTCCACACCCCCACGCGCCTCACCCAAATCCTCCGTACCGCTCCCCACACCCTCACGATCCACGGCACCCGCCGATCCACCTCTGCGGTGTGGTGCCCCTGGATCTATGGGGGTATCGGACTCCTGATCGGCATACTCATCACGCTCCTTGCCATCGCGCTCGATCGCTACCGTCGCCGTACCCAAAACCCCTCTGCCCATCGATCGCTGACCACGCGTCTGCACCGTGCCCGAGACGACCGTGCCCGCTATGCCCTCTTGCTCCCGTATGCGCACGAGAAAAAGGTGCAGCCTTTGTTGCGGCAATTGGAAAAAAATATCTTTGAAGGGGGGAGAGAGACGATCGATTGGAAAGGGATCTGCTGGCGAGAGATCGTAGAAGAGACTACGAGGGGTGGTAGCAGACAGGGGGCATGACAGAGACGCTATCGACGACGGATGAGCCACTCCATCACGATCCCCTGTCCCCACGCCGCCAGCAGGGTCAGCACCGTCAGCACCACGGTAAAGGTCAGCCCAAAGTAGGACACCATCATCGGCAGGAGAGCTACCTTGACTGCGCGCGCGTAGAAAAAGGCGATGAGGAGACCGTCTTTGGCTCCCTTCTCCCGCAACCCCTGTATCATCGGATACCAGGCGTACATCGGGCCGTGGCTCACCACTCCGGCCGAGAGGGCGATCCCCCACCCTTTGACTCCCGACTCACCTCCGAGATGTTTGGCCAATGATTTGGGATTGATGAACAGGTTAATCAGTGCCGTCAGAACCGTCACCACAATCAGGATCGGTATCAGTGTGCCGAGCACATGGACGAACCCTTCGAGACTTTTGAATGTGCGGGAAGTATCCCACAGATACGCCGCCCCGTAAAACAACACAACCAACCCGAGAAGCTTGAGCCCTTTGAAGCGAAACGGTGGCTGCTTCGAGTGCTGACCGGTACCTCGATCTGAACCTTTCTCGACACCCATAGCCGCGCCCGGCTTCTGCTTGCTCATGCTATCCATAGCGTCACCCCCGCCGTCGCCGTCGCCACGAGGATCGTCGAGACGAATGCCAAGACATTCCGGTAGAGGACAAACCGCCCTCCGAAGACCTCGATCTCCATCGGCAACTGTACGATTCCCAGCGTCACCCAAGAGAGGACAAACGCTGCCACGGCATAGAGGCTCACCCCCTGATCGAGGAGCTCCCCGCCGAGGATGTAGCTGATCATCGCCTGCCCCACCGCGATCATCCCCGCAAACGTACCGACCAGCGTATCGGCCACCGGATTGCCTCCGAAGAGTGAGGCGAGCATCTCACGCGTCACAAACCCCTGAAAGAGCCCGACCAGCCCCACAATCGCAAGGATCATCGGCGACATACCGAGCATCTCCTTGGCGGCTTTTTTGAAATGCTTTCCAAAATCACCCATCATTCATCCTATTCTGTCCCCCTTTGTCAAGATTAAAATGTGCTTCAGGAAGTTTTCTGAGTGCATAACCGACTCCTCTGTAACGAGGCAAGCCAAAAAGATTGCCTACCTCACCGTGCGTGGGTTCTGGGTACTGGAAAAGATGCAAATCTTTTGCCGCGACAAAAAATAATCGACGTCTTTTTTGAGGAACGCCATAATCGGCTGCCATCAATTCTCGATGCACAACATCATAACCTATAGCCCGAAAGGAGTCCCGTATCTCTTCAACCATATTTGCACTTTTAACCTGTGCCATGCCATATACATTTTCCATGATAACTATCTCAGGAGACAATGCATCAACGTGACGTATAAAATCTCGATACAACACACCGAGAGGGTCGTGAATCGCTTTTTGTTTTCCAGCGACACTGAATGGCTGGCATGGAGGCCCCCCTATAATAATATCCGGACGATCGCCTATGGTTTTTTTGACGATTTCTGGTTTGAGTTGCGTAATATCCTCGCGATAAAAATTCCATTCAGGTCGATTATGCTTGATGGTGGCTTCCGCCCATTTTTCAATATCAGTGGAAAACAGTGTTTTAAATGTTACTTGCGAATTGGAGGCCCGCTCAAAGCCAAGATCCAGACCGCCTGCACCGGTGAAATACGATGCAATACTCAATTCTCCAGTCTTGTTCCGACGTACAAAATATTCAGCAACTTTTCGAGCTATCGCCGTACCCAGACCAATAGGCACAGCATTACCGATTTGCTTCTGAACTTGCCCCAATGTTCCCTTGAACTCATAATCCAGCGGAAAATCCTGCAAGCAAGCGGCTTCCCTCGGAGTAATATATCTATCTTTTCGAGGATGAACAAATTTGTTAAAAATATATGCCGTAATAGTCAAAGAGGGTTCTTCCTCTTTTAACCTGAGCAAACGCATATTGGGACCACCGGTCTTTTTGGCTCCCTTCCGAACAAAACTGGGGTGCTGAAGGTGTTCTGGCAGATCTCCCATTTTTCCACCCGGAGGCAAATGCTTCATCCGCTCCAGCACAACGCCCGTGTATTCTCTTGTCTGATGATTTGGAATACTCATAACGCCACCCCCCGCATCATATGCTCATCCAAAGTGATAATAAAATCGAAAACGCGACGTAAATCCTTTTCGAGAAGAAACCTCTGACCCTCTTTGGTATGCATATCTTTCTCGAGCCCCCAAAACATATCCACAAAAGGATCGACATATTCATGACCATGTCGGTATGCAGGAAGGTTCGAGATAATGGCTGTCTTTATATTTGGATTTCCATGGGAATAAGCCCCAATCTTTAACGATTGATAAATGCCTTTTTTAATGTCATCAGTTCGATCCATCCCTGCACTGGTTTTACTATCACTGATCGAAACCCCTCGCGGCCATTGACCTTTGTCCCTCGCACGCTTCGGCGGTTGACCGCTTGCATTGGTTAGATAATACATTTTATGATGGCGATCTTTGCTGACATAAGCCTTTCTTGCTTCAAACCACTGAGAAACACCTTGTTGCACAAATGACGTATTCTTTTCATCAATAATAAAATCAACCAAAGGTTTGAACGGCCATAGCTCTTGCCCAGTGTTGCCAAGGTCAATGTGTCCGACACCATGAAGAAGTATCGCAGATTTCGTCGCACGCAATTGCGATGCGGTCATGACGACTTTTTCATGGTGTCCGTTCAAGCAACTAACAGGAACATCAAAAAGAAACGGATACGTCAGCAAGGGTGCGGATTTGACCTCAGCAAGGATAGTAAACCCTTTACGATGTCTCAAAACTGCATCCGCAGATTCTGTACCTCCGATAGCACGCACTTCGGATAACTGAGGATAGAGTTTTTCTATAAATCTTAAAATAACCTCGCTGCTGAGTTTTCCCAGTGCGCCCGATTGTGGTTTTGCCGCTTTCTGATAAGACCATACATCTTGATAGATGTAGCACGAAGAGCACAAATTGATAAAACCCACATGCGTATTATAATCCCCTTCGATGGCATCACATTTCTCGATCAACTTTTCAAGACCTGCTGTTGCTTCAATGTAGGCAGCGGACATAATGAGATCGAAAACAAAGGCTCGGGTGGCCGCTCCTTTGTCTTCCATCCAGATGAGAAGATGATCTATCTCAGACTTCCATGGATAATCTACCAGTGGCTCATGACTGGGAAAATCATCAAGATTCAAATCCATTTTTACCCTCTGTTTTATCGAATAAAATTATGCTACATACTAAAAAGTATGTCCTTATAAAAGAATGGTGATACGTCTACCGAGGTACGTGGAGCGGATGCCCCTCGCTGTACTCTTTTTCGAGGGGTGTGTCGTCGCACCAGCGTTGATAGGTTCCGAACACTCTGTCCCAAATATCGGTGGTTACGCCGTTGTTGGCTTTTGGATTTTTGTGGTGGACGGCATGAAAGACTTGAAGATAGTGGAGGTAACTGTTTTTGAACGTTTTTCGGTGCATCATGTGGTGCATGATGCCGTAGTTGAAATACCCCAGCGTCAAGCCTCCCACCAACGCAAATGCATCGGGTCGTGCCATCACCAAGGAGAAGAATACGACAAAAAACGAAGCGATGACTGCCGACATGAAAAACGGCATCGCGTCATAGTTTTTGGGGTCTTGATGATGATGGGCATGCCCCTCAATAAAGATCTTAAAAGGGTGCTTGAGGTGGAAGAGCCATGCGTGCACTGCATACTCCAGAAACGTAAAGAACAGTACCCCCACGAGAAACAGGGCGACCGTCGCCCAAGCGTCGGTACTGAGTTTCAAGGCGTACACGAAAAACACCGCTGCCGTCGAGGCATCGACGATGAGACTGGCGTAATAGTTCTCTTTGGATTGTGTCATTTTCAAAAGGGTCTCTTTCCATTGCATATTGCTTCTCCTGATGGGTAGGTTGTGTATCAATGATACACAATCTTTGGTTTCTAATCGTCTATTTTACTCTTTTAATATTACTAAACGATTAATCGTGGCCGTACGCTTCCCGAACCTTCCGTTCGTTGATCGTCCAGATGAAAATAATGGGGACAAACACCAGCGTCATGAACGTCCCGATCAGCAATCCACCGATCGTCACCGCGCCCAGCGGTGCCAGCTTCTCCAGCCCGATCGCCGAGCCGAGTGCTACCGGGTACATCCCTACTGAGACCGAAAAGGCGGTCATGAGCACCGGGCGGGTACGGATCTTGATCGACTCGAGCATCGCGTCGCGCTTGCCCATCCCCTCCCCGATCTTCTCCATCGCGAAGTGGATGAGCAAGATACCGTTGTTGACAATCACCCCCGAGAGGAGGATGAAGCCCATCATCGCCGCCATCGAGACGTGGTAATCCATCAACAGCATTGCCCATGAGGCCCCTACGATCGTCAACGGAATCGAGAGGAGGATCATCAGGGAGACTTTGAGATCGCCGAACATCACCACGAGGGAGAGGAAAATCAGCCCGATCGCCGTGGCGATCGCTCCGGCCATCCGACCGGTCGCCTCACCGAACGACTTGATGTCTCCGATTTGCTCCAGTTTGACCTCCTTGGAGAGGTTTGCTTCGGCAAGGTGTTTCTCGAAATCCGCCATGATGTGCGAAAGAGCCGCTTTCTCACGGTTGCCGTAGATGTCAAGGGTGTAGCTGAGTCCGTCGCGGGTGATGAGGCTGGGCTCCTGATGGGAGACGATGGTGGCAAACTTGCTCAGTGGGATCTTGCCCCGTGGGGTGTCGATGAGCAGTGTCTCGATCTTGGCCATTCGGTCGATCTGGTCACTCGGCAGCCACGCCCGTACACCGTAATCCTGCCCATTCATCCGGGGGAAACTCGCCACCGGCATCCCCCGCAACGCCAGCTGCACCTGCTGGGTGATGGTGGCGCGATTGAGCCCGTAGGCTGCGGCGGTCGCCTCATCGATGGTGAGATCGTACACGGTCTTGTCCATGTCCCAGGAGCTGAGCACGGTGACGATCCCTTTGGTCTGTCCCAGCGCCTTTTTGACCTTGACTCCTTCGGCTTGGAGGCGGGTGAGGTCGGGGCTGCTCAGCTGCGCATCGACGTTCCCTTTGATGCTCGCGATCGCGATGGCTCCGTAGGGGGTGACATCGAAGTATTTGATATGGGGCAATTTGGCCAGTGCGGTGCGGATCTTGCCGGCGATGTGCCAGATATCCTCTGTACGGTGGTGACGATCGACGTACGTGGCGACCACTTTGAGGTGATCGATTCCGCTGCCGCTGCCGATGCTCATCACCCCCGCTTCACTCCCGATACTCCCGGAGACCCGGATGAGTTTGCCTTGTTTTTTGAGGATGGTGTTGAGACGCTCCATCACTTTTTCACTCTCGGAGAGCGGCAGATTGGGCTCGGTGGTGATCTGGATGTTGACCGCACCGGTATCCATGGGGGGCGTGAGCTCGAGTCCCACCACCGGCATCACCAGCTTGATGGCGACGACAAACAGACCCGCCAAGGTCACAAACGCCACCACCGCCCAAATCTTTGAGTCGAGCATTGCCCGGACGATGGTCGCAAAAAACGCCTGGGTCGCATCATTGACCGGGCCGATGATTCGATGAAAAAACGCTTCACTTGCCAGCAAAAATCGATTACGGGCGGCCAGAACATAGAGCGAAAGAAGCGGTACAGTGATGATGGAGATCACGTACGAAGTGCCCAACGCGATCAGCAGTGTCCCCACCAGCGGCGCGAAGACCGTCTGGGGGTACCCCCCGACGAAGAGCATCGGCACCAGAGCGATCATCGTCGTCACCGTCCCGCTCATCACCGAAAACATGATCTCCTCGGTGCCATCATAGACCGCCTGCCGGATCGGTTTGCCCAGCTCTTTGTAGTGACGTTCGATGTTTTCCATCACCACCACCGAGTTATCCAGCAGGAGGCCGAGTGCCAGGATGATCGCCGTGAGCGTGATGACGTTGAAATCCATCCCGAACACCCACATCATCGCGATGGTCGAAGCATACACCAGCGGGATCGTCACCAGCACCACGAGAATCTGCCGGAAACTCGCCAGAAACAAAAACACCACCAGCGTGGACATCACGATCGCATCGCGCAGCGACTCAAACATATTGTTCGTACTCAGGGCGATCGTCTCCTCCTGCGTATCGCTCACGGCAAAATTGATCGCCGGGTAACGCGCCTTGAAACGCTCGATCACCGCATCGGCCTTGTGAATCGTCTGGATCACATCGGCGGTACTGGCACGCTGGATCGACAGAGCGATTGCCTTGTGCCCGTTGCCGTAGTAGAGTGCCGTGTTTTTATACGCGCCAAAATAGACCTTGGCCACATCCCCCAAACGGACATCTTTGGTTAGCGGCAGCGCCTTGAGCCGCTCGACACTGTCCCGTTTGCCCTGCGATTTGAGCAGATAACGATGCTCACTGTTTTCGATGACGCCCACAGCGAAGTCGCTATCGTTTTGTTTGATGGATGCAATCACCTTGCCCAAACTCAGATGGAGCGCGTCGAGGCGGGCTTTGTCGAGAACAATCTGTAGTTCCTTGGTGTGACCGCCGAAAATGTCCACGTTGGCGACACCGGGGGTCTTGAGGAGAGCGTGTTTTATCTCGCCGCTGGCGATGTCCCGCACGTCTTCGAGTGTGAGGTTACTCCCCGGTTTGGGTGAGAGGGCGACCACTTCGATCGGTGCGGTGGTGACGGTGATCTTGATCGCCTGAGGCTCCCGAATGTCTTGCGGCAGGCGGGAGCGGAGCTTGGCGACGGCACCGCTGACATCGCTGAGGGCGGCATCGATGTCCTTGGCGTAGTCAAACTCGGCATGGATCACCGTCACCTCATCGATCGTATCCGAATGCGCCCGGCGAATCCCATCGAGGGTGTAGAGCTCCTCTTCGACCGGGACGGCGATGTTGGCCGCCATCGATTTGGCCGAAGCTCCGGGCTCGACGATCACCACCGCTACTTCGGGGTAGTTGGAGTTGGGGAAGAGGTTGCGAGGGAGTTTTTGATACCCCATCACCCCCATGATGATAAAAAGCCCGAGAAACGAAAGGACGATGTGGGGTCGGGCGAGAATGCGTCTCAGCCAGGAAGATTTAGTCGTTTCCATGGGACGCTCCGGCAAGGTGGATCAGGACATGCTCATAGGCGGGCAATTGGCTCAAACGCACTTCGCTGCCGCGTGCTACGGGTGTCTTGGGGCAGGGACTGACAATCACCTTCCCCTCATGACGGGCACGCACCTGTACCTTTATGGGGGCGAAGCGTCCCTCCGGCGAATAGGCCATCAGTTGGGTCGTGTCCTCCTGATGGATTAGCGTATCATCGGGGAGGATGCACCCTTGCGCCGCCCGAAGCGCAACGGCGATCTCGATGCTGGCTCCCACGGGCAGATCGATTGGCTGATCGAGGGCGACTTCGGCGTTGGCCAAGCCGTTTTTGGAGGTGGCATAGAGGGTTCGGATCACACCAATCTGCTTGCCATTGGCAAAGACCGGTTGTCCGGGCGTGATGTGGGTGCGCGAGGTGGGAACGAAACCAAAGACCAGCTTCTTCTCTCCATTGCTCATGCTCAGGATCGGACGTCCGGTAGCCGCCAGATCCCCCTCATGGAGCATCACCGCATCGATCTCTCCGTCAAACGGGGCGTTGAGGTCGAGATAGGTGAGCTGATGTTTGAGCTGGAGCACTTTTTGTCGGGTCGATTCCACCTTGGCCGCTTTGGCTTCCACTCCGACACGGGATTGGTCGAGTTTTTGCTTTGAGAGGGCACCGGAGCGGTAGAGCTCGACGTTGGCCTGGTAGGTGGAGCGGGTGAGATTGAGATCATTTTCCAGTGCCGACAGGGAGCCTTGGAGTGCCGTGATGTTGGAGCGCAATTCCCGCGAATCGATGGTGACGAGTGGGTCACCTTTGTGCACCCTTTGCCCGGTCTGAACCTGTACGCTTTCGATGGTGCCGGCGAGTTTGGTGGTGAGCTTGATCCCTTTTTTGGCCTGGATCTGCGCGAGGAAACGCTCCGTACTCACCAGCGTCCCCTTGTGCGCCGTCACGGTGCTCACCTGAAGGGTGATCGCCACGGGAGGTTTGGCACCGTCCACCTCCGCTTTTCGGTTGTCAAGCAGCCTCTTTGACTGAAAAACCAGTACAGCCATTGCGGCAAGAATGATAAGGGTGATGATGGATTTTTTCATACAATACTCCTGAACAGTTCAGGCTATTGTAGGATGACAATCTCAACCCAATCTAAACCGAGCCCATATTCCACATGCAACTTAAGTAGAAAAAACGTCTCTCAGTTTTGGCTACAATACGTTTAAAACCAAGGAGAACCCTATGTCAACCATCAACGTCACTTGTCCCCATTGCGGCAAGATCAATCGCATCCCTGCCAAAGAGCACTACACCAAAGCCAACTGCGGGCACTGCAAACGCTCCCTGCTCGATACCCATCCGGTCGATGTCGATGCTCAGCAATTTGCTCAGTTTGTCGGCGGATCGGATTTGCCAGTGGTGGTCGATTTTTGGGCGGAGTGGTGCGGACCGTGCAAGATGATGGCACCCACCTTCACCCGCGTGGCCGCGTCGATGCCGCTCAAGGCGCAGTTTATCAAGCTCAACACCGAGACGGCTCAACAGATCGCCGCCCAGTACGGCATCCGAAGCATCCCCACCACCATCGTATTTAAAAACGGTCGCGAAGTGGATCGGGTGAGCGGAGCATTGCCCGAAGCCCAGCTCAAAGGGTGGATTGAGCAGGCGATTGGGAAGTAAGGATCTCTCGGGGGTGTATCACTGTGTGAGGTGAATGAGGTAGAATTTTTTTGACCGCTTGAAGCTGCTCGTCTCCCCGACGACCATCATGGATCCATCCGACATCCGTGCCACTCCGTGAGCGACATCTTTCCGTTCGCCTCCGTAGACGTGTGACCAGATCAATTTTCCGCTGCGACTGAGGGCGAGGAGGTAGGCACTGTGGTTGCCTTTTCCGAGCGTATTGGTGCCTCCGGCGATCAGGAAGCCTCCCTCACGTGTGGTGGCGACGGCATTGCCGTATTCGTAGTATTTAAATCCGTAGATTTTGTGCCAGAGGGTTTTCCCTCGGGCAGAGATGTTCATGACGGTCAAATCGCTCTGGGCACTCCCATATGATCGGGTACTCCCCACGGCGACAATGCCATTATCGCGTGTCGGGGTGACGCCGAGGAGTTTGTCCGCATACGCACCGCCGAAGTGGCGTTGCCAGAGGACATCGCCCCGCTGGTTCATCTTCATAAACGCAAAGTCACTGTCTCCGCTGCGGACGATCTCCCGATACCCGACGAGTACCATCTTGCCATCCCGAGTCCGAGTAAGGTCGGTTGCGACGTCCTCTTTGCTCCCGCCGAGGGTGTGGATCCGTATCGGTTTTCCGGTGGAGGAGAGGCGTGCGATGTAGATA
>WFMQ01000005.1 GCA_015488995.1 Nitratifractor sp.
ACGATGCGATGGGGTGCCCGATGTTTTCCACATCGGTGGTGTTGGCATTCAACGGCCCCCAAGTGCGTCCTCTCCATCAGGGCAAAGGGTTTATGCTCACCCAAGATTTTCGCAATCCCAAATGGCCCATGGCGTGCAACTACCGCTATGAGAATCGGTTTGAGTTTTACGACGATGGATCGTTTCGCATCGTCGGGGTCAACAAAGGGCGGGGGTGCGGTGACCATGCGATCTATCGTCCGGTGATGCGCATCGATCTGGCGGTGGATGACCATGAATCATTTTATGCGTATCATGACGGATGGAAGCTCTGGAAGCAGGAGGGGGAGGCGTACGTCGCAGAGCACAATGCCACCACCGAGACACGCTATCCCTACAAGATCACTGCGGCATCGGATCCGAAGAGGGGCTACTATCTCGAGCCCAATCACGGGCAGTTTGGTGACGACAGCCGTGGTGATCATGCGCATCTCTTCGTGACGCATTTCAAGGTGAATGAGGGGGATCGTGATTTGCTGACCCTCGGATCGTGTTGTCGGCTGGATCGAGATGGGCCAGAATCCTATCTCAATGGCGAGTCGATCCAGAGCGGTCACCCCGTGCTGTGGTATGTCCCCCGTATCCACAATGACGATCGTGAGGGGCATGAGTACTGCTGGGCGGATACCCGCATCGGTGAAGATGGCAATCCGATGATCAAAATATGGCCCTGCACAGTGGGACCGAAATTTGTCCCAATATCCTCAAATTGATATTTTTTACTATTTTAAGATCCCCTATTCATATTTTTAAGTATTGATTTAGTTGATATGTGTTAGTATCAAAACGTGAAACCTTCTCTAAATGCAGAGAAGGAAGTGACTCGCCTTATGCCGAAAGGGGAGGAGAGGGTCACCGCATACTATACACAAGGGATTTTCCATGAAAACAGCACTGAAACTCAGAGCGGTTATGCTTGTCTTTATTACGCTGGGGATCTACAGTGCCGCATTTGCAGCGGGTCCACTGTTGTTGCAGCCAGGGTATGCCGTCCATACGATGGGGGTATCTCCCAATGATGATAATGCAGCCCACCCGGATGGCAACACGACGGTCAAGATTTACGATACGACCCCACGTGGGTATACCGCGAGCCGCCCTACCGCTGATTATGATACCAGGGTATCGGGGGATCCTCGATGGAACATCGACACAATCGGAAATGTTTTTGGGATTGCGATCGACTTGAAGCGCAACATTTATGTCGGTGCTTCCGCCAACTGGTCACCAGGCTATGAGGGGAAAGGGGACAATGCCAAGGCCAATGTCCCGGTGCAATACGGCGCAATGGGAGGAGGAGAAACCCCCGCCAGTGCTGGTACTGTGTACCGACTGGATGGCCGTGACGGCAACATAACTGTCTTTGCCCAGCTGCCACAAACACCCGTCAACATCACCAATCAGGTCTGTCAAGGGGGCGGTGCTGATGTGATCCGAAACAATGTGGGGGCGGGTCTGGGTAATATTGTGTATGATAAATTTCATCATCAGTTTTTTGTCTCCAACTTTTCAGACGGCAAGGTGTACCGGTTGGATGCCAATGGGACGATCCTGGATGCATTTGATACAGGCATGAGCGGTATCAATGCAGATGGGAAGACCCTGGATGCCCCGTATGGATTGGCGGTTGCTCCCGATGGGAAAAAGATTTACTATGGAACCATTTATACCAATGCATTCCACGTCGATAATTATAAACCTGAGATTTATGCTATCAATTTGGACAAGGATGGGAAATTTACCGGAGCGAAGATTTCTCAGGAGGCAAAACTGGTTGACCAAATTGACTACACCCAGAATCCAGGGGGGGATGCCGTGAATGATGGTGTGTGGGCAGCCTATGCTGACCTCGATTTTACCCCTGATGGTGATTTGCTGGTCGGGGTACGCATCGGGTGCAAGGACAACTTTGCTACCAGTTACAACCATGGAGGGGTTGTCTATTTGTTGAAGAAAGATGCAAATGGCAAGTACAATCAACCCAGCGAAAAGACGAAAGGTGGCACAACATCGTATGCCCCCAACGAAAACATTGACAATACTAACAACCAAGAGACGCGTGCGGGTTATTATAAAGACGGCACCCATAGGCAGTACTTGTATGACAAAGGGGCAATTCCCCTCCATCCAGATGAAGATACACGGTTGGAGCAAGCACAGCTGGCATATGGCCCGGATGATGGCTATGGCGGGGTAGCGGTTTGGCAAACCGATACCTATGGTGATTTTGATCTCTATGCAACGTCATCCGATATCACGACCAAAGAGGGGGCGCATGGTTTCATGCAGTTCAATGGTGATTTCAAGATTACGGATCAGGCCACGATAGAGAAGGCTATTGGCTATGGATCGGTCTTCTCTTCCACCTCCAAAGTGCGTACCAACTCTGATCGCTACGACTACAAAGGGATCGGCGGCGATGTCGAAGTGATGAGTGTTGTGCCGATGAGCCTCGGATCGTATGTCTGGGATGACCAGAATAAAAACGGCATGCAAGACAACGGTGAGGCACCCATCAATGACATCAATCTCACCCTGTATGTCAAGGGGGCGGATGGCAAGTACACTCCAGCCACCGATCTCAATGGGAGTGCGGTTCCTATGGAGCAGTCAGGACACAGCATCGCAAACGGTATAGCTGGTGGGTATCAGTTTGTCAATTTGCCAGAGGGGGATTACAAAGTGTGCTTGGTGGCACCTTCTACCAACAAGCTCATGTATGCCAAGTCCCCGATTCAGACGACGGAGGACAATAACAACTCTGAAGGGGACAGCAACCTGATTGATACTCCGACGATCCCGGGATGCACCTTTGAGAGTGCCATGTTTACCCTGGTCGCCAACGGTGAACCGGTAGAGGGAAAAGATCCAAATGGCAATGCGTATCCGGGAGACACTGCCGATGATGGGCAAGAGAAATGGGGCAACATGACGGTCGATTTTGGCTTGCTCAAGCAGACGTTTGACTTGGCACTGGTCGTCAAAGCCTACAACAAGAAAACCCATATCTTCGAAGATGATGCCTCCGCGTCTGAAGAGGCGGAGGGGAGCCTGCCTCATTATGCTCCGGGGGAGGATGTCAACTTCAGTGTTACCGCCTACAATCAAGGTAGTGTCGATGCCCAGGATGTCAATGTGACGGCATATATCCCTGCTGGGATGGTGCTGGATGATGCAGGATGGGTAGCACTCGGGGGCAACCAAGCGATGCGAAGTGCTGGCGACATACCCGCTGGCACGAGCAAGACGCTTGCCCTTCGCTTGAAGATAAATGACTCCTTCCAAGGAACGTCGCTCACGCTGCCTGCCGAAATCACCAGCGCGACCAATACCCTGGGGCTGATCGATGAAGATAGTCCCCTGAGTGATATCATCGGTCCAGATGGGGATGCCAGCTCGGAAGTCAACGACGATATCGATGATGCGGCACCCGGTACACCGGGTACAGCCGATAATCCTACGGATCAAGATGACTACGATTTTGCCAAGATTGATGTGGTTCAAGGGTTTGATTTGGCGTTGATCCTGCGCCTAAAAGACCCTGCACCCGGGATCGTGATCAATCCAGGTGACATCGTGACCTTCAACGTCATTGTACGGAATCAGGGGACCCTCGATGCGACCAAAGTGCGGATCAATGATTACATCCCAAAGGGGCTAAGTCTCCAGGATGATACGTGGACGCTCGAATCAACACCCAAGGAAAATACCGCTGTCTATAATACCCCCGTTGATATCCCGAAAGACGGCAATATTACCATTCCAATCAAACTGAAAGTCGAAACAAAAGATCTCGGGACGACGATCACAAACTGGGCGGAGATACGGAGTGCCGACAACGCAGTGGGGAAGGATGACAACGATTCGACACCTGATGATCAGAAGTGTATCCCAGGGGATATCGCGCACAACAATGATTGGCTCAATACCAAGGGGTGTGACGATGTCGATCCCTCTCAAGTGACCATCGGTGAGTATTTTGATCTGGCCCTGATCAAGCGGCGTGAGGGGAACCTGACGCGCAACAACGGCGATATTGTCACCTTTGATATCGTTGTTTACAATCAAGGGACGCTGGATGCTACCAATGTCCAGGTCAACGATTACATCCCGAAAGGTTTGAGCCTTGTCGATCCCAATTGGGTCGAGAAGGATGGGGTGGCGACCTTGAAAAAACCGATCCTCACGTTGGGGAAAGGGAAGAATACCACCGTGACGGTTGCCTTCAAGATCCAATTTGGTTTCAAAGGAGATACCATTACCAACCACGCGGAGATTGCCGCAGCTGGTAACAAATTGAATCTGCCGGATCGCGACTCGACGCCCGCATCTGAGAATGGCTCGGTAGACGCACCGGTGGATAATGATATTTCCGATACGACCGGCTGGGATGATTATGATGGGGCGATTGTCGATGTCCACCATACCGATGTATCGACGGATACGGATGAAGCTTGCAAGTGCGGTGAGAGCGATTGGGCAGATTCCATGAGTATGGTCTCGATCGTTCTGATGGCGTTGATGACGTTCTTCTTGGCACGCGGAGCATTGGGAGATGTGCGTGAGAGACGGTGGTAGCCCACACCGTACTCCCCAGGAGGTGAGGGATGCATAGCGTGAGACGCTTGGTGCCCATTGTCACCGTGATCGCTCTGCTGGCTGTCATTGTTCCGATCGTCATCCTCCAAAAAAAAGGGCACACCACCCCACAAGCGTGGGATCTCGGGGCCGTTCTGCCCGAGCACCCCTGCGCCCACTCTCCGAAATTTCTCCTCCGTTTGCACATTCCCCAGCCCGTGATGATCGATCTCTCGCAGAAACGATATACAGGATTGGCCTTGCGATATGGGAAACGATTTTCTCGTACACTTCACCCGAAACAATGGGAACAATACGCCCACTTTAGTACCTATGCCCTTGACAAATCTGGCAACATGTATCTCATCCCCACCCCCTTTATTTCGATCAATCCTACGACGTTTACCTTGCAGAAAAAGCTGTTTCGGCTCGACACACAGACGGGTAAAATCGCCATCTTCATGACACTCGATGATGTCCACCCCCGCCCAGAGAATCCGTATGGGTTGAGTGCCATCGCTTTGGATTGCGATGACGGCACGCTGTGGATCGCTGCCATCGATGAATCCGATTATCGCCATCAGCGCGGGGTGCTCTATCACATAGATCCGGATCGCAAACGGATCCTCCAGACGGTTCAGGGATTCGATGCCTTGACGCTCAAGATCGTCCACACCTCTCGTGGGAAATACCTTCTGGCCGGCTCGGCGCGGGACAATGGGTTGTATGCGTTTGCCGTGGGGAAACAGGGGCACCTCTCTGCCACCCCCAAGCGGATCGTATCGCTCCCCGATGCCAACCAACACATTCGGAAGATTCGCATACCCTCGCGTAATGTCCTCGCACTTGAATCGATCCCGTTTACGTACAGTTTGATCGCACAATCCGATCGACAGGATCGCCTCCACTACCAGGCACATTGGTATCCCGAGCACGCGATCTGGCGTGTTTCCAAATTGACGCCATAGAAAACATTATCTTTAGGGGCTCTTTAGGGGTATCGTTGACTATTTTATGCTATAATTAATCCAATATTAAAAAGAAAAAGGTTTTATCATGCGTATATTGATTATCGAAGATGAGGTGACACTGAGCAAAACACTCTCAGATGGACTCAAAGAGTTTGGGTATCAAAGTGATGTGGCTCAAAATCTCAGTGATGGGAGATATTTCTTGGGTATCCGAAATTACAACCTTGTGTTGTTGGATTGGATGTTACCGGATGGGAACGGGGTGGATATCATCGAAGAGATCAAAACCCAATCTCCCAAAACAGCGGTCATTGTCCTCTCAGCCCGAGACGACAAAGAGAGTGAAATCGAGGCACTCCGTTCCGGGGCAGATGACTACATCAAAAAGCCCTTTGATTTCGAGATCCTCCTCGTGCGCATCGAATCCAAGCTGCGATTTGGCACCAGCAACATCATCGAAGTGGATGATTTGGTGATCAACCCGGAGGAGGAGAAGATTATTTATCAGGGCAAAGACATCGAGCTCAAAGGGAAGCCCTTTGAAGTCTTGACCCATTTGGCAATGAACAAAGATCAGATTGTCTCCAAAGAGCAGCTCTTGGATGCCATCTGGGAGGAGCCAGAATTGGTCACCCCCAATGTGATCGAAGTGGCGATCAATCAAATACGCCAAAAGATGGATAAGCCACTGAAAATCATCACCATTGAAACGGTGCGGCGTCGTGGATACCGGTTTTGTTACCCAAGCAAAAAAGCCTAAGGCTCAACTTCCTCATCAAGCTGACTGCTGCAACGGCAGTGCTTGAATTCTTTTTTTCCATACTTTTCTACAGCTACATACAGTACAGTGTGGACAATGAGCTCAAGGGGTTCCTTGTCAAGCAGGCACGCTATCTGTTTGCCACGTATGCCAACGTCGAGAAAGCGCTGATTGACAAAAGGGACATACTCAAAAAGACACTCAAAGTCCACGCTCAGATTGCATCACTCCCCAATGAAGATTTTCGAGCGGTTCATTTTCGTCCGTTTACCCAAAAAGGGCACCGATACCTCTCTGCCTATTTCCCGTATGATTTTGCTTCTCAGAGTTATCTGGTTTTGACGGCCGATGTCAGCAAGCAAAAACAGGTGCAAAACAAAGTGACACGTGGCATCATTGCGATGAATGTGTTTGGGATGATCGGCATCTTGGTGTATGCCTTTTTTTTGTCGGGCATGTTGATCGCACCGATTCGGGTCTTCAGCCGAAAAATTGCATCGATGAATGAGAGCATGCTCTCTCCGCTTGATCTAAAAAATGTCCCAGAGGAGTTTCTGCCCCTTGGGAAATCGGTCAACCATCTGGTGGGGAGGATTGAGACATTTCTCACCTACAAAAAAGAGCTTTTTGTCGGGACGGCACATGAGCTGAAGACCCCATTGGCTGTCATGAAGACCAAGAGCCAAGTCGCGCTCCTGAAGCGCAACGTACGCACAGAGGATTTGATAGAGGCACTGCGACAAAACATCCGCTCTGTCGATGACATGAATCACATCGTCGGGTCGATTCTGGCATTTGGTCGTGCAGAGGGCGCTCAGTTTGAAAAACCGGAAACCATCGACGTGGATGCGTTTCTCCGTACAATGTGTGATGAGTTTTCCCTCTTGACGGCCCAGGAGAAAAAAAAGCTCTCATGCCATCTCCATTCACAGGTATCCTGCACACTCCCCCCACTCCTTTTGCACCAAATCATTCAGAATCTTCTTCAAAATGCGATCAAATTCACCCCGCAGGGGAAAAAGGTGGTGATGTCAAGCTATACACACAAGGGGACATTGTACATACGGGTACGAGATGAGGGGCGCGGTATCGAAGAGGGGGTGGATCTCTTTGCCCCCTTCAAGCGGTCGGCCGATTCCACCGGTGCAGGTCTCGGATTGTTCCTTGTCAAGAGTGCGGCGGAAGCATTGCAGGCTGAAATCCGCATCAACAATCGCCGAGAGGGGAGGGGAGCTGTCGCCATTTTCTCCCTCCCCTTGAAAGAGATTACCCCGCCAAGACAGTACCAGCAGGCACCCTTAAATAAGGCATAAGCTTCTATAAGCTATAACACGTAGACAAAAATCACCAAAAAGAGGTTCTACTATGGCATTATTGATATCGGATGATTGCATCGCGTGTGATGCGTGCAGAGAAGAGTGCCCCAATGAGGCGATCGAGGAGAACGATCCGGTCTATGTGATCGATGCAGATCGGTGCACGGAGTGTGTCGGGCACTATGATGAGCCTCAGTGTGTGGCTGTTTGCCCCGTTGATTGCATCATTTCAGACCCGAACAACGTCGAGAGTGTGGAAGAGTTGAAGTTTAAATACGAGCAAATCCAAGCTGAGGTATGAGTCGCATGATGGCTAAGCGCACGGCCGTCATTGACATCGGCTCCAATTCGGCACGCTTAGTCATCTTCCAAAAAACAAGCCGCTACGGCTTTCACCTTCTGAGTCAGCACAAAAGCCGTGTACGGATCGGGGAGGGGGCGTACCCGCGCGATGGATACCTGCAACCTCTCCCGATGGAGCGTGCTTACCAGACGCTACAATCCTTCAAAACCATCCTGCATGATTATCGGGTGCATACCACCTTGTGCGTGGCGACCTCTGCCCTGCGCGATGCCCCCAATCGTGATCACTTCGTCCGACGGGTTCGTGAGGAGCTTGGCATCGATATTCGTGTGATTGATGGGGACGAGGAGGCCCGCTTTGGTGCGATTGCAGCGGGGAATCTCCTCCCGGTACGGGATGCGATTACGATTGACATCGGGGGCGGCTCTTCGGACATGACACGGATCGTTGACGGGCAGATTGTCGAGAGCTTCTCTCTCAATCTCGGTACCGTGAGGATCCAAGAGCTCTTTACCGGAGAGACCATCGACATGAAATCCGCACGCCAATACATCAACAAAGAATTGTCACGGCTCCCCGATACGTTCATCTCAGAGATGGCCGTCGGTATTGGTGGATCGGCGCGTGCCTTTGCCAAAGGGGTCATGTCGATGATGGATTACCCTTTTGACAAATTACATGCGTTTACCTATTCGGTAGAGGAGGTGCACCCTTATCTCAGGCAGATTGTCCATGCACCCCTGCAGGAGTTGAGGGAGCTGTCGATCAAGTCTGAGCGGCACGACACCATCCGTGAAGGGGTGTTGATCTTGGAAGCGATTGTGAACCGTATCGGTGCTCAAAAGGTGATCACGAGTGGTGTCGGGGTGCGTGAAGGTGTCTTTTTGCACGATTTTCTTCGCAAAAATCAGGGTCACTTCCCCGAAGGGACAAACCCAAGTATCCAGAGCATACGCGACCGTCTCGATATCCTTGATCTCCCCCTCGGCAACAAACATCGGATCGCCCGAAGACTTTTCAAGATTTTTGCGGAGAGCTTTCACGGGAATTCCCACGATCTACGGATGGTGCTGTCGGCCTTGGATCTCTCGGATATCGGGAAGGTTCTGACCATCTACAAGGAGCATGAGCACGCTTACTATGTAGCTAAGAATGAGCTGAACTTTGGTTTCACACATGAAGAGATGGTGTTGATCGCGGTGATATTGCGCTCAAAAGGGAAAAAATATCACAAAGAGCTTTATCATGAATATCGTTCATTACTCCCCTCAAAATCCAAACTGAAATGGTTGGTATTCCTCCACACGCTGACGTTGATCTTTCACGAAAATTCGGCCGATGCTTCAATCGATCTTTCACGGAAAAACAATGCATTGTTGATCAAGGAGGGCAACGTAACTTATCTGATGAAAGAGCAGATAATGTCATTGTACATCCCAGGGAAGATGAAGATACGATGTGGGTAGAGTGAGGGTTCCTGTGAATGTTAGGAACCCTCTGGAGGAGATTTCGGGTGGTTAGAACTCTTTCCCGACGGTGAATTCAAACGAAGAGGGGCTGCTGCCGGTAGGCTGAGTTCCGATTGTTTTGGCGAGGATGAAGTTGACATCGCCCATAGGGGATCGCCACTCGATTTGTGCCCCAAACGATTGTGCTGTGACTTCGGTAAGAGACGCATTTCCGATAGCACCGTGATCGTAAAATCCTGTCAAACGCACTTGGTTTTTCTCAGAGAGGGGGATGCTGGCTTCAAGGCTGTTGACCATACTCATGAGACCCCCACCGGTTGTGGGGTGGATCGAGGCACTGCGGTAGCCACGGACGCCGTTGTAGTATCCACCGAGATGGAGCCGCTCGGCTTCAGGCGTGAAGCCCAAGTCGCTGATGTACGTTGCCCGCATCTTATAGCGAAAGATGAGGTCGTAACCGATGGCATCTCTGAGGCCATAATAGGCAGCAAACTTCAGACTGTTTTTCAAAAACTTTGCATACGTAGGCCCACTGCCAAGGCCGGCATATTCGATACGTGCTTTGGCGTAGATACCTTTACGTGGCGTGTAGAAATTGTCGGTGTTGTTGTAAGTGAGCGAGAGACCAATGGAGGATTTGATATAGTCTTTCAATGTGATGGTGGTCGTCGTGATGTTGCTGTGGCGGACATCATCATAGTTGTAATCCAGAGAGGTACTCAGCTCACTGTTGATCTTACGTCGCAGTCCGATATAGCCACCAAGCTCTTTTTTGTCAAATCCGTATGTATGACTGCTGTCGTCCTCTGTATCGGTGCGATAGAGACCCCCGTAGAGCCCAAACATAGTCCCAGCCACACGGGGATCGTCAAAGGAAAGGGTTCCGTTTTTCTTGAGCTTGGAGTAGGAGGCGGAGAGGCTGGTGGTGATGCCGCTTCCGAAGAGGTTCTTCTCTGAGAACGAGCCCTCGACAAACAACCCCTCGAGGCTGTCGTACCCGAGGGCACCCATGATGCTGCCGGTTTTGGACTCTTTGACGTTGATGTCGATATCGACTTGATTGCCTCGGACATGTACTGGGCGCAGCGTGACCCGATCAAAGTAGCCACTACGTGACAATTCATTTTGGGCATCGATCACGTCGGAGAGGCGGTAGCGATCTCCCGGTGCGAGTGCGATGTAGCCACGGATCACCGAATCTTTTGTCTTGGTATTGCCGTGGATGCGGATGTTATGAATATAGGCTTTGGAGCCGGGCTGGATCTGGTAGGCGATGGCGATGGTTTGCTTACGGCTGTTTTTGCGGAACTGAGGCTTGACTTGCACAAAGGCATACCCTTTGTCACCGACATGCGTCGTGATGGTACGGATATCCTCTCGGAGCTTAGCGACATCAAACGTCCTACCGGACTTGAGACTGAGCCGACGCTGGAGTGTCGATACATCGACACCATGACTGGGGACGATGTGGACGCTGGAGACCGTGTAGGGGAGACCCTCTTGGATACGGTAGGTCACGATGGCTTCGTGTGTGCCCGGCGTGACGGTGACCTGTGGACGCGCAATACGGACATCGAGGTATCCATGTTGGAAATAGACATCGCGAAGACGCATCACATCCCCTTTGAGCTCTTTGGGGTGGTATTTTCCGTTGAGAGAGATGAGACCAAAGAAGGAGGAGCGTTTGTTGACCAACACCTCTCTGAGCTCATCGACGGGGATGCGTTTGACCCCGATAAATCGAATGGCTTTGATCTCAATTTTGGTTTTAGAATCCGGTGCAGCTTTGGCAACACCCAGCATGGGGCTGATCAAAAGTGCCAGCATCAACAGTCGTCTTAACATAATGCGCTCCTCACGACATAAACTTTGCGGACAATTATAGCATGAAATATTTAAAGCACGTCCCCGGTGTGCCATTGTGATGCCGTAATTGGGTATACTTCGAGTCTATTACAGTCACAAAGGGGTTGCGATGCGCATCGGTATTATCGGCTTGGGGTTGATGGGGGGGTCGCTCAGTCTGGCACTCCGTGACATTTATGATGATGTGGAGGTGATGGGGCTTGATCACAACGATCAGCACTGCATCGAGGCACTCAAGCTTGGGTTGGTCGATAAAGTCGTCGAGAGCATCGAGGAGATCAAAGCGGTAGATCATCTCTATCTGAGTGTGCCGGTGGATGGGATTATTGCGATCCTTCAGGAGCTTGCTCCGTTGCCAGAGCAGACGACGGTGATCGATCTGGGGAGTACCAAGGCACGGATCGTAGCATCGGTTCCCGATGCGATCCGCCCCAATTTTGTCGCGGCACACCCGATGACGGGTACGGAAAAATTCGGCCCTTCAGCTGCGATTCCCGATCTCTATCGGGGCAAAGCGGTGGTGCTGTGTGATCTCGAAGAGAGTGGTGTCCATCAGCAGGAGGAGGCGCGGCGGGTCTTTACCGATCTGGGGATGAAGATTTTCTATATGGATGCCGAAGCGCACGACCGACATGCTGCGCTGATCTCCCATATGCCCCATGCGGTCAGTTATGCCTTGGCCAATTCGGTCATGGGACAGGAAGACCCTCGGGCGATCATCGCGTTGGCGGGAGGCGGTTTTCGGGATATGAGCCGGATCGCCAAAAGCTCTCCGACGATGTGGCGGGACATTTTCGAGCAAAATCAAACCAATTTGATCACAGCGATTGACCGTTTTCAAGAGGAGTTGACTCGTTGCCGTACGTTGGTGGCGGGGGAGCGATGGGAAGAGCTTTATGGATGGATGGAGGAGGCCAACCGGTTGCATGAGATATGGTAAGGCTGTAGGGTTGGAGACGCGACTTGAGTCGCGTGCGGTGGGACGGAAGTCCCCGCCCCTTAGTCTGTCGTTATCTTCTTAATTATGTGGTGCAACTTTCCCCGATCGATCTCCACCTTTTTCCCCCTCTGAGCCTGATACAGTTCACGTACCATTGCCTCGATTTCGGGGGAGTCGTTGGTGTGGGGATAGAGGAGATCGAGGGCCTCGGCCGGGGTGTATTTTCGGTGGGGAGTCTTGGCACGTGTCCGCTTCACGACAGCGAGGAGCTTGTACCCAGCAAGGGTGGCGATCATACCGAGGAAGAAAGCAACGATGAGGCTCCACCAAGGGAGGGGCATCCTCTCCTGTGCCATCTGGGCGTAGTAGGCGGTATCTTCGAGCAGGGAACGGTGGGTATCCTGCGGGGTGGGCTTTGGTTTTTTGGGCGTGATCGTGGGTGTTTCATCCGGTGTTTTGGGGGTGCCAGATTGGTGGGTCGCAGCGGAGGGGAGTGGGGTCTTGGCGGCCGGTGCGGCTCTCTTGCCGCTGATACGGATCGTGTACGGTGTGGTCTTGAGTGTCGTTGTTTGGCCGGTTTTGGGGTCGAAGACGTGAAAGGTGCGTGCAGGGATTGTAAAATCGTGATCGGCGATGAAGGTATATTTTTTGACCCAATGGCTGACAATCTTGTGGTTGCGTACGTGGACGGTGGAGTGGGGGTCACTGCTGTAGGTGGTCACATTGGGGAGATCAAACGTGGGCTCGTCGATGTCGTCGAGATTGCCCTCGCCGTCAAAGACGATCGAATAGTTGACCGGTTTGTTGGCGTGGACACTGTGTGAATCAACGGAAGTTTTCACCGTAAATGTTCCGACGAGATCGGTGGAGGAGGGGATGGGCTTGACGGTGATGGTTTGCGGGGTTCCTCGGAGGGTTTTCCAGTGCACTTCATTGTTAAACAGTCCCCAGGGATCTCGGGCTCCGCTGAAGGTTTGGATGCCGAGTTTGATTTGGGGGGCGGTGATCGTGAAGGTGCCCTCTTTTTGCGGGGTGAGGATGTAGTCGAAGATGTGAGCCGTACCGTGAGCGGTTTGCTCGAGACGCTCTTTGGGGGAGGATTTGACGAAGAAACCGTCAAATTTTGGGGCGATGTACTGCGCTTGAGCGACGGTACTGTTGCGCGGTTCGTAGAAAATGACCTGCAAGAGGAGGGGTTCTCCCACATAGACATGGTGACGTTGGGTGACCATTTTGAGCGTGTAGCCTCCTGAGACCCCCTTTTTAGACGTATGGGTACCGATGGGGAGGGTGACTGGCTTGGTTTTTTGGATGTGACCATCGATGGTCACGGCAAAGGAGGGGATGGTGACATTGGTATCGGGGAAAAAGGTAAAACGGAGACTCTTCTCGCGCACGGTGGTCATGGTGCCATTGATGTAGCTTGCCTGTATCTTTTGGCTCACCTGCGGCTGGCCGACGGGAAAGCCTCCAATGGTCGTGATTTTGGGGAAGACGATGGAGGTGCCTTTGGCGGTCAGTGTGACGTTGACCCCTTCACCTTTGGTGATGGCAGGGGGATCGACGTGGAGGGTGAGCGACCCAGCAAACAGGAACGCGATTCCGAAAAACCAGAGAGATAGAAAAGATTGTATCTTAGACATGGTGACTCCTTTTTACCAGGGATTGATGGTGTTTTGTTTGGATGTGTCGCGCTTCTTGCCGACAAATTGGTAGAGTTTGGGCTGCATTTTTTTCCCTTTGAGTTGTTTCATGAGACGTTTGATCTCCTTGGTGCGAATTTTTTGGGCGCGTTGCTGTTTGGCTTGTGCGGCACTCTGAGCCTTTTGGGGTTTCTTCTTTTGCCCC
>WFMQ01000006.1 GCA_015488995.1 Nitratifractor sp.
CTTCGGTCGCGCCGGTCACGTCGGGCAGCCAAGGGAGCTTCGAGATCCTCTCTCAGACCCCGGGCAATGTCTGGAAAGTCCTCAAATCTCCCGGAGATGCCGTCGCAGAAGGGGAGGCGATCTTGATCCTCGAGGCGATGAAGATGGAGATTGAGATCGCTTCGCCTCAGGCCGGGACGATCGCCACCGTGGATGTCGCCATCAACGACAGCGTCCAGGATGGTCAGCTCCTCGCGACCCTCGCCTGAGCACCCGCATGAAACGGATACTGCTTGCCCTCGTGGCATCGTGGATCGCGATGAGTGTCATGCTCTCAGCACAGGAGACGGCTCACGAAGCGGCTCCTTTGGCACAGATGGCTTTGGCGGACAAAGCGTTTGAATCCAAGAGTATCCCCCAATTGATGGGGGATTTCTTTGGGACGACTGGGCTGAGTGCTATCGTCAATCCCAAGCATGAGATGCACACTATCGGTGGCAAACGCGTGGACATCGCTTGGTACGAGAGCTGGGGGAGAGTGATCATGTTTGTGATCGTCTTTCTCCTCTTTTACCTCGCGATCGCCAAGGGATTTGAGCCACTGCTGCTGCTGCCAATCGCCTTCGGCGGCCTGTTGGCCAACATCCCCATCGCCAATATGACCGGAGATCATGGGATGCTTGGGATCATTTACAACATGGGGATTGTCAATGAATTTTTCCCGCTGATTATCTTCATGGGGGTGGGGGCTATGACCGATTTTGGCCCCCTCCTCTCGCACCCCAAGACGGCATTGCTCGGTGCAGCGGCACAGTTTGGGATCTTCGGGTCGCTGGTCGGGGCTGCGGCCCTGTCTCAGTACACGGATATGTTTCACTATACGCTCAAGCAATGCGCCTCGATCAGCATCATCGGTGGGGCGGATGGCCCGACGTCGATCTTCATCGCCTCAGCCCTCTCGCCGGAGCTGCTGGGAGCTATCGCGGTAGCCGCATACTCCTACATGGCACTCGTCCCGGTGATCCAGCCCCCGATCATGCGGGCACTCACCACCAAGGAGGAGCGTCAGATCGTCATGACCACCACCCGCAAGGTACACCACATCGAGAAGCTGATCTTCCCCCTGGTGGTCGTGATGATGATCGCCCTGATCCTCCCCGATGCCGCGCCGCTCATGGGGGCGTTTGCCTTCGGAAACTTCGCCAAAGAATCGGGGGTCGTCGATCGTCTCAGCGGTGAGATGCAAAACTCCCTCATCAACATCGTCACCATCTTCCTCGGCCTCGGAGTCGGCTCCAAGCTCCAAGCGGACAAATTTCTCGTCCCCGAGACACTCGGGATCATGATCATCGGTCTGGTCGCCTTTGGCGTCGGCACGGCGGCCGGGGTGCTGATGGGCAAGCTGATGAACCGACTCTCCAAGGAGCCCATCAACCCCCTCATCGGAGCCGCCGGCGTCTCCGCTGTCCCGATGGCCGCCCGCGTCGTGAGCAAAGTAGGCTCGGAGGAAAAACCGGGCAACATCCTCCTCATGCACGCTATGGGTCCCAACGTCGCCGGGGTGATCGGCTCGGCGGTGGCAGCGGGGGTGTTGTTGTCGATATTTAAGTAGGATTGACATGCACCATGAAAAAGCCATTCTCGCCGGCGGATGTTTCTGGGGGATGCAGGAGCTGATCCGTGATCTCCCAGGGGTGGTGCGTACACGGGTCGGGTACACGGGCGGTGATGTGCCCCATGCGACCTATCGCAATCACGGGGATCATGCCGAGGGCGTGGAGATCCTTTTTGACCCATCGCAGATGCGTTATCGGGATTTGCTGGCATTTTTCTTTCAGATTCACGACCCCACGACCCGTGATCGACAAGGCAATGATCGGGGGCGATCATATCGTTCGGAGATTTTCTATACGACCGAAGCGCAACAAAAGACAGCCTTACAGACCATTCGGGAGGTGGATGAGAGCGGTTTGTGGCCAGGAAGGGTGGTGACTGAGGTGACCCCGGCCGGTGACTTTTGGGAGGCAGAGCCGGAGCATCAGGACTATCTCCAGCACTATCCCGACGGGTACACTTGCCACTATCCTCGACCCAGCTGGGTCTTGCCTGCGTCATAAGTACGTTTGATTACACAGTGCAAAAATTTATTATTTAGTAATATTTATTGAAGAATGAAACTACTATAATGGTGGTATCAAATTTGCTCAAAAAGGAACAACGATGAGACAGTACGAAACATACAAGTGTAACACATGCGGAAATGAAGTAGAAGTGCAGCGTGTAGGCAGCGGTACCCTGACCTGTTGCGGGGAAGCGATGGAGATGGTGACCCCCAATCTGACGCTGGTGAATCTCATGAAAGCATTTGCTGGGGAATCTCAGGCGCGTAACAAGTATGAGTATTTCGCCAAGGTCGCCCAAAAAGAGGGGTACAGTGATATCGCGGCACACTTCCAGCGTGCGGCAAACAACGAAAAAACCCATGCCAAGCTGGAGCTGGCTCTGCACAATCGAATGGTGACTGACTCGAAAAACAACTTCGGAAATACGATGGAAAATTTGCAATCGGCTGTCGATGGTGAGCATTATGAACATACCAGTATGTATCCTGACTTTGCCGCTATCGCCAAAGAAGAGGGCTACGAAGAAGCGGCGCGACTCTTCAAGGGGATCGGCAAGATCGAGATCGAACATGAGAAAATGTTTTTGCTGATGTTGGGCCGCATGAAAAACGGCACCGTTTATGAGGACGACATGGAAGACACCGCATGGATATGCGAAGTGTGCGGACACATCCACTACGGCAAAAAAGCGCCGAAAGTTTGTCCAGTATGTAAGCACCCACAAAGCTACCAGTCCAGACTTACTGATATCAAATAAGAGGCAAATATGCCATACAACCTATTGACCGACGAAGAGAAACGCGTCATCCTGGATAAAGGAACGGAACGCCCCTTTACGGGAAAATTTTTGGACACCAAACGGGAAGGGATGTACACCTGCCGCCAATGCAATGCCGAACTTTTCCCCTCGGATGCCAAGTTTGACTCGGGCTCAGGCTGGCCGAGCTTTGATGCGACGATTGACGGTGCTGTCCGTGAAGTCCCCGATGTCGACGGCAGACGGGTAGAGATCGTCTGCGCCCGCTGCGGTGGTCATCTCGGGCACGTCTTCCGAGGAGAGGGGATGACCCCCCTAAGCACCCGACACTGCGTCAACTCCCTTTCGTTGGATTTTGTGGAGGGGTAATATACCCACTGTTACCATCTCCCACAATTCAACTTCAGCGCATAGATATTCAGGATTCTAAGAGGTGCGCTGGATAACAATAGCGTTACCATTTATAAACCAACAACCCAAAGGAGAACGACGATGAGGACATCAGGGGTCTGGGACATCAGGGGTCTGGTAAGAACGACAACCTGTCATTAACATAACACATCCAAACGCGACTGAAGTCGCGTCCCCGATTTTGAACAAATTTGGCGGAGATCAATAGTGAAAACGGCATGAAGCGAGTATCAAAGTATCCTCTTCATACTTATAGACCAAACGGTGTTCCTGGGTGATTCTCCGCGACCAATAGCCGGTGAGATCTTCTTTGAGTTTCTCGGGCTTGCCTATGCCGTCAAAAGGATCACGGAGTGTAGCTTTGATCAAGCGGTCAATTTTTTTGGAGATAGCTTTGTCGTGTGTCTTGAAGTAGAGATAATCATCCCACGCAGTTGGTTCAAACAACAGCATGTTTCAGCCCAGCTCTTCTATCTTCTTATGGATGAGGGTTTCCGGATGGTTTTTGATCGTATGGATGGCTTCACGGAGCCTGCGTGCATTCGCCGGACTTGAGAGGAGATATTCCGTCTCATCCATCTCCTCTTCGGCAGTTATATTGATATGGATGTTTCGATTATGGAACAATGTTTTGATTGATTCGATAAAATTCAGGTCGAGTTCATCGGCATGGATCTGATAAGCTACTTGCATAGGTAATCCTCCAATCTCTTTGGATTGATTATAGCACAAAAGAGTAAAGAGAAGTATCTTTCGTTTTTGTCGGGTTTCAGCACGGCAGTCACGATACTCTTATTGCTGACGCCAGGGAAAGTAAGTCAGGAACTAAATCCTAAATTTTGAAACGCACCACATCATCCAGACCCATAACATCCATCCCGTAACTACGCCCATGAATTCCCTTGTCCTCCGTCACAAACACATCGCACCCATTTTTGATCGCACATTGAATCTGTCTCGGGAGTTGTCCCATGACCTTCAGGTCGATCATTGATTTGCTTGTGTTATAATATTCAGACGAAAGCCGCTAAAAGGATAAGAAATGACCATCACACTAAAAATTGATAATCCTGATGTAGAAAAGCGGTTATTGCAATTTGTAAAACAGCAAAAACAGGACTTGGAAGAAGTCGTTTTGGAGGCCATCAAAAAGTTTGTTCATACCCCAACTACAAAAAAGTTTAACTATGCCAAACGAGACCCCAGAAAATATAGCAGAAAAATAGAGTATAAAGATGATATGAGAGATGATTTGAGTGATGTTACGCCTTATAGCCATGTTACGGATAGTGGAGCTTATGTCCGAGGACTAAGAAGCAAGAGAAATATATAATGGTTTTTGTCGATACTTCTATTTTAATTGATTATTCAAAAGGTGTACTGGATATTGATGATATAGAGGAGAATAGATATTATATAAATTCTATTGTACAGCTTGAATTTCTGGTAGGGGCACTCAACAAAAGGGAGTTGAGAAAGTTAAACAGGATTTTGAAAAAGTTTGAGTTGATTGATGTTGACCAAGTGACTTTGGATTTATCTGTGGAATTTATCAATGAGTATGCTCTGTCTCATGGTATGAAAGTTTATGACTCGATTATTGCTTCTACCTGTATGATCTACGATTTGCCTCTTTGGACACACCACAAAAAAGATTTCAAATTTTTAGATATTGAATTGGCGTGAATGATACTCCCGTATGCATCCAACCGGGACGCTTGGAACAAGCAAATATGTACCCACTGTTACCATCTCCCACAATTCAACTTCAGCGCATAGATATTCAGGATTCTAAGAGGTGCACTGGATTACAATAGCGTTACCATTTATAAACCAACAACCCAAAGGAGAACGACGATGAGCAATTTTGAGCAGGAGTCCTTGGACTACCACAAGGCGCAGAACGAGTTTGATACCAACGGAAAGACAGGAACCCTCCTGACCAAGCCGTGCAGTACGGAGGATGAACTCTCTATGGCGTACAGTCCGGGTGTCGCCTATCCATGCCTTGAGATCGAAAAGGACATTGACAAAGCTTACGAGTACACCAACAAAGGGAACCTCGTCGCCGTCATCTCGGATGGTACGGCTGTCCTCGGCCTCGGGGACATCGGTCACCTTGCCGGTAAGCCGGTCATGGAAGGGAAAGGTGTCCTGTTCAAAACCTTTGCCAACGTCGATGCCGTGGACATCGAGCTCAATACCAAAGACACCGAAGAGATCATCGAGACCGTCGCACGCATCGCCGACAGTTTCGGCGGGGTCAACCTCGAAGACATCTCCGCACCCCGCTGTTTCGAGATCGAAGAGCGCCTCAAAGAGATCTGTAACGTTCCTGTCTTCCACGACGACCAGCACGGAACGGCCGTCATCACCACTGCCGGTCTGATCAACGTCCTCGAGATGAGCGGCAAAGCCGCCGCCGACCTCAAAGTGGTCGTCATCGGTGCCGGAGCCTCGGCCATCGCCTGCTCCAATATGTACAAGCGTCTCGGTGTCCAGAACATCACCATGCTCGACTCCAAAGGGGTGATCCACAGTGGACGGGATGATCTCAACACGTACAAGCAAGCCTTTGCCTTCGAGACCTCCGATCGTACCCTCGAAGATGCGATCAAGGGTGCCGACATGGTGCTCGGACTCAGTGGTGCGGATTTGATCGAGCCTGAGTGGGTCAAGACCATGAGCGATGAGAGCCCCATCATCTTCGCCTGCGCCAACCCCAACCCCGAGATCAAGCCCCCTCTTGCCAAAGAAGCCCGCCCCGATCTCATCATCGGTACCGGACGCAGCGACTATGCCAACCAGGTCAACAACGTCCTCGGCTTCCCCCAGATCTTCCGGGGTGCACTGGATGTCCGCGCCACCAAGATCACCGAAAACATGAAAATGGCTGCCGCCAAAGCCCTCGCGTCTCTCGCCAAAGAGGAGGTACCCGAATCGGTCAAGCAGGCTCACGGACGTGACGACATGCGCTTCGGACCAGAGTACATCATCCCTTCACCGTTTGACCGTCGTGTTTTGGTCTACGTCGCTTCTGCCGTCGCCGAAGCAGCTGTGGCAGACGGTGTGGCACGTATCGACACCTTTGATGCGGATGCCTATCGGGCAGAATTGCAACGCTTGGCCGATCATCTCGACGGCAAATAGTCGCACGATTATCCCATAAAAAGAGGAATGCATGAGCAGTAAAACCCCCAAAGGCTTGGAGAATCTGGGTCTGAATAATATCGGTGAGATCTATTACAATCTCGATTACAATACGCTTCAAGCGCATGAGATCAATCGCGGGGAGTGCAAAATCTCTACCAGCGGTTCGGCCATGTGTGACACAGGGATCTTCACCGGTCGCAGCCCCAAAGACAAGTACTTCGTCGATCAGCCCCCTTCCAATGCACACATCGCATGGGGGGATGTCAACCAGCCCATCGACGCAGACACATACGAGGAACTCCTCGCCCTGAGTCGTGAGCAACTCTCGGGCAAAGACATCTACATCACCGATGTCTATGCCGGTGCCAGTCCGGCCAGCCGCCGCAAAGTTCGCTTCGTCACCGAAGTGGCTTGGCAGGCGCACTTCGTCAAAAACATGTTTATCCGCCCCACCGAAGCGGAGCTTGAGAATTTTGAGCCCGACTTCACGGTCTACAATGCGTGTAGGACGGTGGACAAGGATTATGAACAGCATGGGTTGAACTCCGATGTCTATGTTGCCTTCAACGTCGAGGAGAATAGCTCCGTCATCGGAGGTACTTGGTATGGTGGCGAGATGAAAAAAGGGATCTTCTCGATGATGAACTACTGGCTGCCACTGGAGGGGAAACTCTCGATGCACTGCTCGGCCAACGTCGGCAAAGCGGGGGATGTGTGCCTCTTCTTCGGCCTCTCTGGCACGGGTAAGACCACCCTCTCGACCGATCCTGAGCGTGCCTTGATTGGGGACGATGAGCACGGATGGGATGACGACGGTGTGTTCAACTTCGAAGGGGGATGCTACGCCAAAGTGATCAACCTTGACCCCAAGAGTGAACCCGAGATCTTCGGAGCGATCCGCAAAGATGCCCTCCTCGAAAACGTCGTGACCGATGGCAACGGTGTGATCGATTACAGCGACGATTCCAAGACCGAAAACACCCGCGTCTCCTACCCCATCGAGCACATCGTGAACCACCAAGAGGGGCTCATGGCCGGGCACCCGAGCAACATCATCTTCCTCACCGCCGATGCCTTCGGTGTCCTCCCTCCGGTGAGCAAGCTGACCAAAGAGCAGGCGATGTACTACTTCCTCAGCGGCTACACCGCCAAGGTCGCGGGCACGGAGCGGGGGATCACTGAGCCGGTGGCGACCTTCTCAGCCTGTTTTGGCGAAGCCTTCCTCCCGCTTCACCCCACCGAGTATGCCAAACTCCTCGGGAAGAAGATCGACGAGCACGATGTCAACGTCTATCTCGTCAATACCGGCTGGACCGGCGGTGCCTACGGTGTGGGCAAACGGATGAGCATCAAAGACACCCGCGCCTGCATCAACGGCATCCTCAATGGCTCCATCAACGACGCGGAGTTTGAGACCCTGTCCACCTTCAACCTCGCGATCCCCAACCATCTCGACGGGGTCGCAGACGATGCCGTACTCAACCCCCGTAATACATGGGAAGACAAAGAGGCATACGATGCGACACTCGCCAAACTCGCCGGGATGTTTGTGCAGAACTTCGACCGCTACAACGACCGGGGCAGTGAATTTGATTTCTCCTCGGCCGGTCCACAACTCTAAATACCGTATCGCCCCTCTGGCGGTAGGTACGATCAAAGGCGCACGATGTCCACGTCGCTCAAACACAAACTCATCAACATGTTCCGCGAAGTGCTCCTCTACCACAGCGATTCGCTGGCGTTTCGTGCCAAGCTCCTGACCCTCCTCGTCCTCGGAAACGGCGACACGATCAGTGGCTGTGAAGAGGCCAAACTTCGGGAAGTCGCCCATGCGCTCTATCCCGAGGATCACAACCGTGCCGAGGTGCTCCTCGAAGCGGTGCATGAGTTTTACAACAAGATCACCGAAAACAACAATCTGGTCTACGACAGCCTCATCAAACGGATCGCCGAGGATGTCAAAAATACCCCCCGCTACGCCCGCAAGATTGACACGGAGCTGTTTGGGACCTTCAAGGCGTGCATTGAGGATGAAGAAGAGCGGATCTTTCACGATCGGATTATCACCTTTTTGAATGACTTGAAGGAAGAGTATGGAAAGCTATAGATTTCTCATCACGGGCAAAGTACAGCATGTCTACTACCGCAAATTTGTTTCGCAGGCACTCATGCGCCAGCAGGTACAAGGCTATGTCCGCAACCTTGCTGATGGCCGTGTCGAAGTCGTCGCCCGCCTCTGGGAAGAGGATGTCGATGCCGTACTGGCAACCGTGAATCAAGGCTCCCCGGCCAGCGACGTGGAGGAGATTATTACCGAAGTGCTCGAGGATGACGACATCATTTATGACGGATTTGAGATCCGGTATTGATGGCTGTTTACCCTCAATTTACCTTTTGAGCGCATAATGCTCCCATCGGTTGCCTGCACTCGCTTCTGAAATTCTTTCAAAAGCATTTTCCTCCTCCCCTTTTTGCTGAGTGCAGGGGCTGATAAACCCCCTCTAATTTTTTCGTTTGTTTGCCCAAATCCGTCAATAGAAAATTTGCAGTAGCCACGATGCTCGTATTCATGGGCTTTGCGTAAAATTTGAGTCGCACCCGTAGGTTCGGCGATGATTTTACGCGAAGCCCATGGGTACGATGATTGCGGCTAATGCTTTTTTCTATTGACGGATTTGGGGTTTGAGACTCAAATCTTGCATGGCACATAATCGGCTATAATGCCACTCAAAAAAGGATTGTCCTTGGGATGGGATTGGCTGATAGCACTTTCGCTCTTTATTGCTGTGGCAGGATTGACACCTGGACCCAACAACATCATCGCCATGACGATCGGATTCAATCATGGCTACCGGAGTGCACTTCCCCATTTGTTTGGCGTATTGGTGGGCTTCCCCGTGATGCTTCTGCTGATCGGGCTGGTGCTGCGTCCCTTGATGGATCAGTATGCTGGGGTATTTTTGGTGTTGAAGTACGCCAGCATCGCCTATGTCCTCTATCTCGCCTGGCGTATCGCTGCGGCACCCACCGATGCAGAGATTCTCCCTGAGGATCGCACCCCACCAATCACCTTCTGGCAGTCGGTCGCCTTCCAGTGGGTCAACCCCAAAGCGTGGGCCGGTGCGCTGACGACGGTGACGGTCTACATGCTCCCAGAGCACTATCGGATGAGCCTTGGGATCGCGGTGCTTCTCTCCATGCTCAGTATTGTGGTTGCGATCTCGATGTGGGCGGTAATCGGTAAGCAGATCAAGCGGTTCCTCGCCCATCCGAATCATGTGCGGATGTTCAACATCGCGATGGCTGGGCTGCTGTTGGTGGCGGTGGGGATGATGGTGATTTAACGTGTTAAGTGTTACGTGTTACGTATTGTTTCTGCGTTGTTTTATTTTGCAGGTGTGAAATATCTCACCAAAATCGCAACACAATTTATCAAAACGCAGTTATACATGAGACTTCATACTTCCCACGTAACACGTAACACTTAACACTTAGCACGAACCCAAAGGATTCCCTGATGACACTTGATCTTCTAACCTACCTCCTCCTCTTCCTTTCTGGGGGCTTGGCGGGGTTTGTGGACAGCATTGCCGGGGGCGGGGGGATTATCACACTGCCGGCATTGCTGGCGGCGGGCATCCCACCCCATCAGGCGTTGGCGACCAACAAGCTCCAGAGTTCCTTTGGCAGTTTCACGGCGGTGAGCAACTACACCCGGCTGGGGATGGTCAAGCCGCTTGAACTGATCGATGGGGTACTCTTTACCCTGATCGGGGCAGCATTGGGGGCGTGGGCGGTTCAGCAGTTTCCGGCTGATTTTCTCGAACATCTTATCGTCATCATGCTGATTGTGATCTTCCTCTACACCGTCTTCTCCCCTAAACTGGGTTACGAAGCAGGTCTGCACAAAATACCCCCACGCCTTTTTTATGCCGTGTTTGGGGTTGCTATTGGGTTTTATGATGGATTTTTTGGGCCGGGGACGGGGAGTTTTTGGACGATGGCACTGATCGTGTTGTTGGGGCTTGATCTCAAGCATGCCACGGCACAGACGAAGCTGTTCAATTTTACGAGCAACATCGTCTCCTTGGTTGTGTTTGCCTATGCCGGACTGATGGTGTGGACGGTGGGGATCGTGATGGGGGCAGGACAGATCGCCGGAGCGTATGCCGGATCGACGCTGGTGCACCGACGGGATGTTGGGTTTATCCGTGTGTTTTTTCTCGTGGTGGTTGCCGCGACGATCGTCAAGCTGATTGTGACACAGTAAAGAGGGTCATTCCTGGACGCAGATTTTCCCCTTGAGGGAGCATCGGATGGTAAAGAGGAGCACCACCACGATGACACCCGTGGCGGCGGTGAGCATGGCGTACGATGTGTAGAGCATGCTGGTATCCTTGGTGACATGATACATCACCATCGAGGCAATCGCCATGGCAGCGACGGGGAAGACAAATGCCCACCACGAGATGAAAAATTTCAAGCCGACAAAACTGCGCCACATGAAGACCAATAACAGCGTAAAAAAGACGGCGATGTCAAAGAGGATCATCGCAAATGCATCCATCTGATGGTAGAGTTTGAAGTAGGCGATGAAGGCCACGGCTGGGGGTGCGAGGAAGATAAAGAGGGTCGGCATGAATTTTTGTGGCAACTGGTGGTGGAAAACAATTCGATTGAGCAGGACCGCAAAGAGGATGATCCAAAAGAAGAAACCGACACTAAAATAGTACATCAAGACATGGGTGGAAGCGAAGCCGATCCCCCCAACAGGGACGAGGAGGTTGCCCACGATGGGGATGAACCATGCGGGGTTGGAGTGGTTGATTTCTTGGTTGTGATTGATCCAGCGACTGATGGTATATAGGGTAAGGAATGTGTGGATAGCTGTTCCAGTATACCAGATATAAAGAGCGATATTTTTGTACTCTTCTTTGTAAATGATCGCCAGCATTAACAGTGAAATAGAGAGAGCAGCGAAGAAGTTGATCCGCACCGGATGGTGCCACTCTTCGAGCACCTCTTTGGGGTAGACAATCAGCTTGATGAGGTAGGTGAGAGTGATGAGGACAAACACTCCCGTATCGATGTAGAGGAGATACTCCCCGATGCTTTTGGGTGCTCCGAGCCATGTGCCTGCTTTTTGCCAGGCGATGGTCAGACCGCTCAATCCCATCGCGATGGCAAACATCATGACAGGGAAATACTGGAGCCGATTGCTCACGTGATAGGGTTGCCCCTCTTGGATGGATGTTTCAGACATGGTGCCTCCTTCTATTTGTTCAAATGATACTGATTATCATTTTGTATTATGACGTCGAGATTTTACTCAGATTTACCTTAGAGTTCACATTCCCAAATCCATAAATAGAAAATTTGCCGTAAGCGCAATGCTACGGATTTGGGAAATAAGATGGTCGTCATACTTGAATACGCTATAATCCCAAATCCGTAAATAGAATGTTCATGGGGTGTGTGCACACTCTAAGTCGCACCCGTAGGTTCGGCGATGATTGTACGAAAAGTCCATGGATACGATGATTGCGGCTCATGCTTTTTTCTATGTACGGATTTGGGATAATATCCAATGCATGCACACGGTCAAAGGATTCTCATATGCTCCTCCATTTCGCTGAAACCCTCGGGATGATCGCCTTCACTTCCAGCGGTTACTACATCGCTCGGCGCAACCGTCTCGATTGGCTCGGTATCTATGTCTCGGCTTTTCTCACGGCTCTGGGGGGTGGGATTGTCCGGGATATCCTGATCGACCGTGCCCCCGTATCGCTCACCCATTCTCTCCCGATCTATCTCGTCTTCGGGATCACCACCGCCCTGCTCCTCTGGCACCGTCTCCACCCCGGTGATCTGGAATCCAAGCCACTCTTTGTCCTCGTCGATGCTATCGGCATGGTGAGTTTCGCCATCTCCGGTGCTCTGGTCACCCTCGAGACCACGCATTTCAATATCGCCGGGGTTACCGCCATGGCCTTCACCACCGCCATCGGCGGCGGGATCCTGCGTGACATCCTCCTCAACCGCGTCCCTTATGTCCTCCATGGTGGGTTCTACGGCATCATTGCTATTGGTGTGGGGGTCACCCTCTCTGGACTCCACACGTTCTCCTGGCTCAACACCGTCACGATCATCTCTGTTTTCGTCCTCGGTGTGACGCTGCGCATGGTGGCCTACAAAAGAGAGTGGCATTTACCGAGACCTGAATAAGCAGCTCAAAAAATAAGCCTATTTCGGTACAATGATCCCATGAAACTCCTCCTCATCGAAGACGACCTGGCTATTGTCTCCTTTCTCACACGTGGGCTCACCGAAGAGGGGCATACGGTCGAATCCTCCACATCGGGAGATGAGGGGCTCTATCGGGCGCAGATCTACCGCTATGATGTGATTCTGCTGGACTGGATGCTCCCCGAGATGAGCGGTATGGCGA
>WFMQ01000007.1 GCA_015488995.1 Nitratifractor sp.
CGACGACATGGGCGACTTCGTGGATCGTCCCACCGATGTAGAGCCCCATCGCTTCGGGACTCAGGTCAAGCCATCCGATGTGGTAAAGATACGGATAGAGGAACATCGCCGTCGTACCGAAGAGCACCACCGTCGCTACCGCGATCGCACTCTTGTAAGGGGCGGCTCCCACCACCGGCTCGGTCGCCAGCACGGCGGCCGCTCCGCAGATGGAGCTCCCCGCTCCCACGAGGATCGTCGTATCCCGGTCGAGCTTCAGTACTTTGATTCCGACGACATAGGCGATGAGGAAGGTACTCGTCACCATGAGGGTACTCATGGTGATCCCGGCGATCCCCACATCGGCAATGTTTTGAAACGTCAGTCGAAAGCCATAAAAGACAATCGCAGCCCGCAGCAGCGTCTTGGTCGAGAAGACGATCCCAGGCACCCACGCTTCGGGGAGGTGTCCCCGCAGGGTATTGGCATAGATCATCCCGATCACAATCCCTACGATCAGGGGACTGATCCCGAGGTGTCGCAGCGGTGCGAAGTCGGCAAGGTAGGTGGCACTCATCGCAAACAGGGCGACGAAGAGGATACCGCTCAGGGTATGGGGTCGGTTTTCGGTGGCAAATGGCATGGGGTGTGTCCTTTTTTCTTCGCAGTGTACCCAGATCCTCTTCATTTGTAAAATAAATAAAACTTGCTATAATCATTGAGAATATTTATAGATACCTATCTGTGGCAACCGGTTTCACTTGATAGGGTTCTGGTAGGAACAGCATGACACTCCGCGAACTCGAACTTTTTTACCGCATGGGCGATACGCCCCACCTCTCCAATCTCGCAGAAGAGATGGGGATCAGTCAGTCGGCACTCTCCCTCGCCCTGCGCTCCCTCGAAAAGAAACTGGGTGAACCCCTCTACGATCGCCTCGGCAAAAAACTGATCCTCAACGATCGGGGTCGCACCTTCCGACGTGAAACTCTCCCCCATTATGCAGCACTCATCGAAGCGCAAGAGGCTTTTGGAGATGCCAAGCTCTCTGGGGGACTCACCGTCCACGCCAGCAAAACCATCGGTGACTATCTCTTGCCACCACTTCGATATGCTTTTCTGACGGAACATCCCCATGTCACCATCCACACGGCACTGCACAACTCCCAAGCCATCCTCACGGCAGTACGACAAGGGGCGATCGATATTGGGCTGATTGAATCCCCTTTGCAGGAGAGAGAGATCGTCCGTGTCCCGCTGGCGACCGACACGCTTGTCGTGGTCACGTCCGATCCGACACTGGTGGGTGCACCGATCTTTGTCGATCGTCTTTTTGACCGAAAATGGCTCCTCAGAGAATCTGGGTCGGGTACCCGAGATGCTTTCCTCTCCCGACTAGGATCGCTTGCCAATGACCTACCGGTCTGGATGGAGTATCACGATTTTGAGGAGGCCAAAACCCTATTGCTCAGTCAGCCCGAGACGCTCACCTGCCTCTCCCGCCACGCCGTCACCCGAGAGCTCGCCACCGGTCAGCTCCACGAAGTCACACTGCACAATCTCACCTTCACCCGGGAATTTGCATTGATTTACCATCGCCAAAAGTATCAGAGTCGATTGTTTGAAGCGTTTGTAGGAGCGTGTGTGGGGTTTTTTGAGGGGTAGTGGGTAGAAACTTTACATAGTTTTACTTAGGAGATTCTTGGCTCGCGTAGGGTGTACAATTGCACACCAAAATCGTGCAACGATTTATCAAAACATCCACGAAATGCAACCGTAGGAAGGTGCGTTATTGCGACACCCTACGCGCCCCAACCACCTCACTTTTCATTTTTCATTTTTCATTTTCCAGCATTACTCCGATTCGCATCATTCCCTTGAGGTATGACAACCGGATGCTGATGATTTTTGACCATCGTGGCCATCCGTCGGGTCATGTTGTGCATCGCTTCTCCCATGGCGTAGACAATGGCACCAAAAACAGCGCGGGTCTCGTGGCTGCTGGCACTGTTGCCCGAAATCTCATCCAACGCTTCGAGCTCACTGTCCGTAAAATCCCGGGTCATGAAAAGCATGGCGTTGTAGTTACTCACCCGCATCTGTTTGACAAAACGCTTACCGAGTGCATCGATCTGCTCACCCGTCATCTTCTGTCCCCCAGCTCGCCCCATCTTCTCGACCATCGGGAGGAACATTTGGTCAAAAAAGTCCGTCAATGTTTTTTCATCGTAGAGCTTCTTGATGATCCCCTTGACCGTCTCAGTGCGGTTGGTAGGGAGGGGATCGTCCTGAATCCGCTGGAGAAACTGCCGATAGGATTGCAGCGTCTCAGGCTCCTCCATCAAGACCTGGGCTTGGATCAGCTTGCGCAGGACATCGTGCCCATAGTTGGCGATCACCGCGTCCATTTCGTCTTCGCTTAGATTGCGCTGGATGTATTCACGGAAGCGGATCGGTAGCATCTGTGAATCTTGCATCAGGGGCGCATCGCTCCCCCCACGGGCGGCAAACATTTTGCCCATCCCATCCACCATCTGCTCAAACTCGATCAGCTGATCTTCTGAGCCAGAGAGGAGGAGGTAGCGTTCGACCTGTTCAGGGGTCGCGGCAAACAGCACCGTCACAGAGCTGAGTAAAAGTAGTACTTTTTTGAGCATGGTTCTCTCCTATTTTAGTTGTGACATTGTAGCATCCATAGGTAAACATCCCCCAAATCCGTCAATAGAAAAAAACAGTAGCCGCGATCATCGTATCCATGGACTTCGCGCACAATCATCGCCGAACCTACGGGTGCGACTCAAATTTTGCACACACCCCATGAACACGAGCCTCACAGCTACTACAGATTTTCCATTGACGGATTTGGGATCCCCTCAACAAAAAACGGTACAATATCACCATGAAAAGAGACACGACACGCTTCGAGGCGCCCACTTCCACGGAATTGACACTCAATGATCTTCGTTTTGCACTGATCAATGCTCTCATCGCACGGCAGCGCGGAGGAGACTTTCTCCTGCGCATCGCAGATCGTGATCCCGGTGCATCGGCGTTTGACCCACAACCGCTCTTGGACAAGTGCCTCCTCCACGACCGACTCCAGCATCAGAGCGAAAACCTCCGTCGCTATCGCCACCTCGCCACCACACTCCTCCAGTCGAACCATGCATACGCCTGCACATGCGATCCAGCCGGCTCCTGTGATGAATCGTGTCCCAAGCGTACCTTGGATGAGGTGGAGAGACTCTACCGTGAGAAGCTCCCCTACACCCTCCGAGTCGTCGCTCCCGATGCACCCGTCACATTTGACGACATTGTGAGGGGCGATGCGACGGTCACCCCTGAAACGATCGGATCGTTTCCCATCCTGCTGCCGGGTGGTATCCCCTCAGCGTGTTTTAGCTCAGCGGTGGATGACATGCTCGGCGGGGTCACCACGGTCATCCGAGACACTGCCCAGCACGACCAAACGGCTCGTGAGATCTACCTCCGCACACTGTTGGGCTTCACCGAGACGATTGCGTATGGGCACATCACCCCGCTCACCGGCGACGTTCCGACTCTGCGCGGTGCCTTTGAAGCGGGCTTCCTCCCCGATGCGCTGATCGCCTATCTCCTCTCGGTAGGGCAGACCCCGCCGGAGCCGTATTGTACCCTCGCCGATGCGGTGAAGTGGTACGATCTCTCATCGCTCGGAGGAGCACCGACACCGTACGACCCCCAAGCCCTCCGCGCTGACAATCGCCACGCTCTCGCACGGATGGATGACAAAGCCCTCTCGGGTCTCTACCGCTTTGCCGATGCTGACATCGGCCGCCTCATCAGATGCTATCTCGACGCAGCACCGACCCTCGCCGAGCTCGATCGGTGCATCCACCCGATCTTGGCCGCCAAGCCCTGTGTGGGGGAGGATGCCGAAGCCTTGCGCCCCCTCTCTGCGCTCATCATCTCAGCCCCCCCCTTCGCGACCTTTGAGGGGTGGTATGCCTACCTTCAGAACCACACCGGTCTCGATGGTGCGACCCTCCACCCGCGCTTGGCATATCTCCTCACCGGGACGACGCAGGGGCCGGCGGTGTCCACACTCTATCCTCATCTCAAATCTTACCTTACGGAGGTCGCCCGATGTCAGCCATAATCGTTGCTTTGGTTCAACTAATCCATACACTCATCACGATCTACATTTGGATCATTATCATCGCTGCTTTGTTCAGTTTCGTCCGACCCGATCCCTACAACCCCTTGGTGAAGTTCATCCACCAAATCACCGAACCCCCCTTCGAGTGGATACGGCGCCGATTCCCCTTTGTGATCGTTTCGGGGATGGATCTCTCACCGCTGGTGATGCTGCTCGCACTCCAATTCCTCGATACCTTTTTGTGGCGGTTGGTATTTTGAGTAAGATACCATTTCCCCCTCTCGGAAGGGTGTTTCTCCTCCTTCTGCTCCTCTCCCACCCCCTGAGTGCTCGGACGCTCAGCTACACCGCCCTCCATGCCATGCCCAAAAGCGTCGAAAAAGACTACTACATCTGGCGCTACCTCAGCACCAAAAAGGCGACCAAACGTGAAGCCGAAAAGCTGATCCATCAAGCCAAACGGGTCAACACAAAGCTCGCCACCGCGTACCGGAAGAAGACCGGACACCGCCCCCCCCGTGTCCATCACCGCACGACCAAAAAACCAGCCACAGCCGCCCAAAAAGCCGCTTGGAAGCGGAAACAAGCCGCCCTCAAAGCCGTCCAAACTGCTTCCCACCCTTGGAAAGTATGGATTGGGCTGGATGATCTGGGTCTCCAAGTCTATGTCTTCAACCACATTGGTGCCAAGGGGCGCAAACGCCTCGATCATACCGTCCCCGCACAGCTCTACACCAATC
>WFMQ01000008.1 GCA_015488995.1 Nitratifractor sp.
GTCGCTATCATCGGTGGCAACGGTGTGGGCAAAACCACCCTCCTCGAGATCCTCATGGGCAAGCTCGAAGCCGACAGCGGTACATTCAAGTGGGGGCAGACGATCCACAGCACCTATTTTCCTCAAAATACCACCGATGTGGTAGAAGGGGATGAGAAGCTCTACGGCTGGATCCAAAATTTTGACCAAAAATGGCACATCGATGAGATCCGTAAATGCCTCGGGCGGATGCTGTTTAGTGGCGAAGATCAGGAAAAAGAGGTCGGTGCCTGCTCCGGAGGGGAGAAGCACCGGATCATGCTCAGCAAGATGATGATGGACGCGGCCAACTTCCTCGTCCTCGATGAGCCGGACAACCACCTCGACCTCGAGGCGATCGTCGCCCTCGGTGAGGCACTGCATACCTATCAGGGGGGGGTCATCTGCGTCACGCATGACCGGGAGCTTATCGATGCCTTTGCCAACCGGATTATCCGGATCGAGGCGGATGGGACGGTGACCGATTTTGAAGGGGATTATGAGGCGTTTGTGGAAGCACACGGGTAGACGTGTGCGCGTAGGCCCGCTCCCGTCTGGGCGTGCCGATGAGACACGCTATGCGAGATTGGTATAGACCGTTTGGACGTCGTCGTCCTCTTCGAGTTTTTCGATCAAGGCTTCGATCTCTTCGAGGGCATCGTCGCTGAGTTCGATGGGGGTGTTGGGGATGTATTCGAGGGTGGCCTTTTTGGGCTCGATGTTGCGCTCTTCGAGGGCTTTGCTCAGCTCACCAAACGAGGTAAACTCTCCATAGATACGGAGGATGGGGATGTCTTCTCCGTTTTCATGCGGCTCGACGTCTTCTTCGATCTCTTCGAGTCCGTAGTCGATCAAATCCAACTCCAGCTCTTCCACGTCCATATCGTCGGTGTGCTCGATCACAAACACTGACTTGCGGGTGAACATGAAGTTGAGCGACCCACTCGTGAGCATCTCGGAGCCGTTGCGGGTGAGGACGGCTTTGACGTTGGCGACGGTTCGGGTGCCGTTGTCGGTGGCGCACTCGATGATCATTTGGACACCGTGAGGGGCTTTGACATCGTAGATCATCTCTTTGATGTCGGCGGCATCTTTGTTGAACGCCCGTTTGATGGCCGCTTCGATGTTGTCTTTGGGCATGTTTTGGGCTTTGGCATTGGCGATGGCGGTGCGGAGTTTGGCGTTCATCTCTGGATCGGGGCTTCCCCCCTCTTTGGCGGCCATTGTGATGATTTTTCCCAGCTTGGGGAAGAGGCGGGACATGGTGCCCCATCGCTTCATTTTGGCCGCTTTGCGGTATTCAAATGCTCGTCCCATGGATGTCCTTGTTGATTAAATTTGTCGAATTATACTCCAAGGGGGCTAATGGCTTGCCAAACGCTTGTCCCGGATGCTCATTTGCTGGGTGTGTTCATCGACATGGACATCAAACAAATCGATCTCTTGGATGAGATTGCTGAGTTTCTTGTAGCCGAAGTTGACGGGGGAAAAGGAGGAGCGGTTGTTGATGTAGCTGCCCACTGCACTCAGCTGTGCCCAGCCATACTCATCCATGGTTTGATCGACAGCATCGCGCAGGAGATTGACCAGCCACGTGTCCCCACGCATCTGCTTGCCGCTTTTGCGGGGCGGGGTGCGGGGTGCGGGCGTCGTGTCGGAGGCGGGTGCTTTCTCGGAGGAAGCTTGGGGCATGAGCTTCTCGGTGAAGATAAACTGAGAGCAGGCAGCCATAAAGGGCTTGGGGGTCTTCTTCTCACCAAACCCAAAGACGGTGATCCCCTCGGCGAGAACTCGCATCACCACCGGGGTAAAATCGCTGTCACTGGTGGCGAAGGCAAACGCATCGATCCGTTTGGTATGGAGCAGGTCGATCGCGTCGATGGTCATGAGGATGTCGGTGGCGTTCTTATTTTTGGTATAGTCAAATTGTTGGATCGGCTTGATGGCGTATTCGAGGAGTTTCTCTTCCCAATTTTTGAGATTGTCTTTGGTCCAGTTGCCGTAGGCTTGGCGGATATTGACCACGCCGTATTTGCTCAGCTCACTGATGATGCCGTCGATGGCACGGTATGAAATGTTGTCACAGTCGATGAAAAGGGCGATGTGGTCTTCGTTTTTTTTCATTTTGGAAACCTTTTTGGGGTAATTATAGCCAAAAGTGCCCAATCGTGAGAAGGTTTAAACTTTTTTGATTAGAATGTACGTATCCATTCATGTGAACGGAGGTGTGTGGCTCTGCCTCACCATGGAGGTGCGGAATCCGCCGAGTATAGTGATGAATGATAGGAGAAATTGTCATGTTTGAAACCCCATCCCAGACCCTGCTGTATCTTGCGCTTGTCATGCTGGCGTGCATCGTGATCGCCTGTGTACGGCGTACAACCAAAAATCCCAAAGCGACCTACAAGCCTGATCCCGTCCTCGATCCCTACACGAGGGATGAGGGGCGCTGTGGTGGAGCCGTGGCATCGGATCCGCTCGAAGCAGATGAGATCGATGTGACGGAGCGTGCAGACGCTGACATCGATCCCGAGGAGGAGGCTATCGAAAAAGAGACCACTGAGGGGGCGACCCCCGAAGAAGAAGTCGCCGAAACATCGGCATCGCTCTCACCCCTCGATGCCGAGGAAGGGGAAGCACCATCCCCCTCCGAGAGTGACCGTCCGACGACCCTACTCGATGCCCCCCGTGACGGGCACAAGGACAACCTCACCCGCATCAAAGGGATCGGTGTCAAGATCGAAGAGCTTCTCAACGGGGTCGGCATTTACCATTTTGACCAAATCGCAGCCTGGACGGAGGAGGAGGCGCAGTGGATCGATCACCACCTCTCCTTCCCGGGACGGGCCAAGCGTGACGATTGGATCGGACAGGCCATGCTCCTCGCTGAGGGGGAAGGGACGCCGTTTTCCAAGCGTGTCGATGCCGGCGAAGTGGCTACCAGCAAGCATGCTTAGAATGGGAAGTGTTTTTCCCATCTGTTCCTTATCGATCTCAGAGTATAATACTTTATCACCGCACCAATAAATAGTCTGAATGTTTGATGCGGCAATTTCGTTCATAATCAAGGCAGATTTTCGTAGGACTCGCCTTAGCGAATTCAAGAAAATCTAACGCCGAGTATGGG
>WFMQ01000009.1 GCA_015488995.1 Nitratifractor sp.
ACTCCCACGTCCACCATACCCGTCCCCTCCACCACGCCCTCTACGCACGAGATGACCCAGCTTGGCGATGCCATCGCCTCGGCACAAGATGACGCCAAAAACGAGAGTGCCCCTCAGGCGACCGAGGCACCTTCGTCCGCCAACACCCAAGACAACACCGAAGAGCGTAGCATCATCAAAGAGGCGACCGAAAGGGCACTGAAAGACGCTCGGGAGGCGCAAGCGCGGCAAGAGGCAGCGGCACGCAAAAAAGCGGCTGCCGAAGCGGCACGCAAGAAAGCGGCCGAAGCGGCACGTAAAAAAGCCGAAGCGGAAAGGGCGCGCAAAGAGGCAGCGGCACGCAAAAAAGCTGCCGCTGAAAAAGCGGCGCGAGAAAAGGCGGCCAAGATCGGGATCACGCTGATACCTCGGAGCAAGGTTTGGCTCGGGATCGTTGATTTGGTGACCATGAAGCGTAGCGTCAAGACAGGGAAAGATAAAGTGCTCTTCAAGAATGCAGAGGGCAAAGGGAAATGGATTGTGGCCACTGGGCATGGTAGGATTACGTTTAAAATCGGGAAAAAGGAGATGCGGATCAATGATGGGAAGAAACATTTCATCCTGATCCAAAATGGCACCGTCACTGAGATCTCCCACGAAGAATTTCAAAAATTAAATGGCAGTAAGGTATGGTAACTCATGTTTGACGAAATACAATTTGACAAGATAAACCGGCTCCCCAAATACGTCTTTGCCGTGGTCAACGATCTCAAGATGGCGGAGCGCAGAGCCGGTGCCGATGTGATCGATTTCTCGATGGGCAATCCCGACGGTCCTGCCCTCGAGCCGGTCATCGACAAGCTGGTAGAGACCGCCCGCAAACCCCATGTCCACGGCTACAGTGCCTCCAAGGGGATCTACAAACTCCGCCTGGCGATCACCAAATGGTACTTGCGCAAATACAACGTCGTCCTCGATCCAGATACCGAAGCGGTCGCCACGATGGGGAGCAAAGAGGGGTACGTCCACCTCGTCCAAGCGATCACCAATCCCGGTGATGTCGCCATCGTCCCCGACCCGACCTATCCGATCCACTCCTACGCGTTTATCCTCGCCGGAGGCAACGTCGAAAAGATGAAATTGACGTTTGATGAGACGACCTTTGCGGTCGATGAGGATCGGTTCATTACCGATTTGGAATATGCACTCAAAAACGCCGTCCCCAAACCCAAATACCTCGTGGTCAACTTCCCCCACAACCCCACCACGGCGACGGTGACGCTGGACTTTTATCGCCGCTTAGTCGCGATCGCCAAGCGGGAGCGTTTCTATATCATCAGTGACATCGCCTACGCCGACATCACGTTTGACGACTACAAAACCCCCTCCATCCTCCAGATAGAGGGAGCCAAGGATGTGGCGGTCGAGAGCTTCACCCTCTCCAAGAGTTACAACATGGCCGGGTGGCGGGTCGGCTTCATCGTCGGCAATCCCAAACTGGTCGGTGCCCTCCAAAAGATCAAATCGTGGCTTGACTATGGGATGTTTACCCCCATTCAAGTCGCTTCTACCGTCGCGCTCGACGAGTACGGGCACCTCGTCGAAGAGAAGGTGATCCCCAAATACCTCCACCGCCGAGATGTGATGATCGAAGCGTTTGGCAATGCCGGGTGGGATCTGGGCAAACCCAATGCCAGCATGTTTATCTGGGCGAAGATCCCCGAGTGCGCCCGCGACATGGGCTCGCTGGAATTTTCCAAAGAGCTCCTTCTCAAGGCACAGGTGGCAGTGAGTCCGGGGATTGGCTTCGGAAAATATGGGGATGAATACGTCCGGATCGCCCTGATCGAAAATGAAAAACGGATCCGCCAAGCGGCTAAAAATATCAAACGCTATCTTGTGGCACTCAAACGGGAGAAACAGCATGATTAAGATTGGTATCCTTGGTGTCGGAACCGTCGGCACGTCCGTAGCGCAGATCCTCGCGGCCAATGCCGACATCATCGAAGCCCGTGCGGGCAAGCGGATCGTCGCCACCCACGGTGTGGTGCAAAATCTCGCCAAAGATCGCGGAGTCGATCTGATCCTCAGTGATGATCCAGCAGCGGTGGTGGCAAATCCTGAGATTGACATCGTTGTCGAGCTTATGGGGGGGGTCGAAGAGCCCTATGCACTGGTCAAGCGTGCCCTCCAAAACGGCAAAGCCGTCGTGACGGCCAACAAGGCTCTCCTGGCCTATCACCGCTACGAGTTGCAGGCTCTCGCCGGTGATTTGCCACTGATGTACGAGGCGAGTGTCGCCGGTGGGATCCCCATCATCGGCGCATTGCGCACCGGACTGGCGGCCAACCACATCGAATCGATCCGGGGAATCATGAACGGCACGAGCAACTACATGCTCACCAAGATGATCGCTGAAGGCGTCTCCTATGATGATGTGTTACGTGAAGCGCAGGAGCTGGGGTATGCTGAGGCCGATCCCACATTTGACGTGGGGGGCTTCGATGCGGCGCACAAACTGCTGATCCTCGCTTCCATCGCTTACGGGATCGATGCCAAGCCCGAAGATATCTTGATCGAAGGGATTGAAAACATCACGCCGACTGACGTGGAGTTTGCCAGTGAATTTGGCTACGCGATCAAACTGCTCGGCATCGCCAAGCGCAACGGGCATGGCGTAGAACTGCGGGTCCATCCGGCGATGGTCGCCCAGCGTGAAATGATCGCTAAGGTTGACGGAGTGATGAACGCCGTCTCGGTCGTCGGTGATCGGGTAGGGGAGACGATGTTTTATGGTCCTGGGGCCGGCGGAGATGCGACCGCCAGCGCGGTGATCGCGGACATCATCGAGATCGTCCGGGGCAATACTGGCCCGATGCTTGGCTACAAAAAGGGGCTTGAGAGCGGTCTCAAGCTCCTCCCCGCCGAAGCGATCGTCTCCCAGTACTACCTCAAGCTCAAAGTACTCGATCAGCCCGGTGTCCTCGCCGCCGTCACCTCCACTCTCGGCGAAGCAGGGATCTCCATCGCCTCCATGCTCCAAAAACCCTCGCGGATCAAGAACCATGTGCGGCTCCTCTTTACCACCCATGCCTGCGAAGAGCGGGCACTCCATGATGCCCTGGCGCAGCTGAGAGGACTTGAGGTGGTGGATGATGCGATTACGATGATGCGGATTGAGGGTTGACACGATCGGTTGTTTTATATATAATGTGATGTAGATTATATAGAGGAATTATCATGGAGACCATTGGGATAGGTGAATTGCAAAAAAATATTGGGGTGTTGACCCATTTGACCGAACCGCTTATTATTGTAGATAAACGAAAAAATGAAGAGATAGCCGTGGTGTACCCCTCTGAAAAGAAGCGAACAAGCGTGGTAGACGCATTGGCGGGAAAATACAGCAAATATGCCAAAAATGTTGATAGCAACAAAAGCTTCAAAGAGATCAAAGAAGAAGCGATGATGATGGCCATGAAAGAGAAGTATGGTTTCATTGATTGATACGAATATCTTTATCCGTTTTCTGGTTAAGGAAGAGAGCGATTTGTATAGACGTAGCGTTGAGATAATCGAGCAGATAGAGCAGGGCACTTTGGAAGTGGAGATTTTGAGCGAAGTCATCATGGAGATTTTGTTCATTATGACCAAGTATTATGGGGTATCGATCGAAAATGTGGTGGAAGACATCAAAATCTTTCTTCTCATGGATGGTGTGGTCAATCGGGACAAATACATTTTGTTCGATACGCTCAACACGATGCTTGAGAAAAAAATCGATTACGTTGATGCGCTCATCTGCACCAAAACCAAATTGCAGGGGTACGACTGGATCAGCTTCGATGCCGATCTGGCTCGCCACTGCCCAAGGAGATAACCATGGCCAAAGACCACTATTTTGATATATCAGCCAAGCTGGATATGATGGAGATGAAAAACGCCATTGTCATGGCACAAAAAGAGGTGGCGACTCGGTTTGATTTCAAAGGGATCATCGCCGAGATCGACCTCAACGAAAAAGCCAAAACTCTGAGCCTCAGTAGCTCAAGCGATCAGAAGATTGATGCGCTCAAAGACATCCTCATCTCCAAGCTTATCAAGCGGAACATCGCCGGTAAATCACTCGAAGAGGTCAAAACCGAGGGGATCAGCGGTGGCAACACCAAAGTGATCTACCGCATTGTCGATACGATTGACCGTGATGAAGCCAAGCAGATCGTCAAAGCGATCAAAGATGCCAAGCTCAAAGTCACCCCCTCGATCCAAGGGGACGAAGTGCGGGTCAGTGGTAAGAAGATCGATGATTTGCAGGCGGTGATTGCGCGGGTGAAGGAGTTGGAGGTGAAAGCTCCGTTGGTGTTTGGCAATTTTAAATGAAAGAGATCGAAAGCGTTTGTACCTACTGTGGTGTCGGGTGTGACATTACGGGTGTCGTCGAGGGCAACCGCATCACCAAAATCTACGCCCAAAACGATGGGGTGGTCTCTCAAGGGAAACTCTGCATCAAAGGGAAATACGGATACGACTTTATCGAAGCCCATGATCGGATCCGTCAGCCCCGCATTCGTAAATCATTTGTGGCAAGCATCCCTGAAATTGCCGAGCGTTACGGCGAAAAATTGGTCCCCTTCAATGATGATTTTCTGACCTGCGACCTTGAGACGGCCGTGGCTATCGCCGCGTATAAGCTCGATGCGATCCGCACCGAGCACGGCGGGGAGAGCTTCTGTGCGATCGGTGGGGCAC
>WFMQ01000010.1 GCA_015488995.1 Nitratifractor sp.
CCCCGAGTCCCCCCTCACGGCTCACGGTACCCGCGAGTTGATCCCAGGAGACTCCGACTCCCATCCCCCCTTGGATGATCGGCTTCTCGATCGCATATTTTCCAATGGTAAATCCTGAAAATGCCATGACGCTACCCTACCTTTACTTTTGCAAATTTACGTTTGCCTACCTGGAGGATGTACTCTCCCGCCTCAAGATTCAGCTTGACATCTCCGATCTTTTTCTGATCGATGCTGACTGCGTTTTGCTGGATATCCCGTCGCGCCTGAGAGGTCGAGGGCTCGAGTCCCGCATCGACGAGAGCCTTGCAGATCCAGACCCCCTCCTCCGCCACACACTCCGGCATATCGGTCGGAAGCTGATTGGCGGCAAACACATTGTCAAATTCGACCTTGGCCGCGTGGGCAGATGCGTCATCATGGAAACGTGCCGTGATCTCGTGTGCAAGCATCTCTTTGACCTTTTTGGGGTGCAGATCGCCCGCCTCGACCCCCCGCTTGAGCTCTGCGATCTCCGTCAGCGACCGGTCGCTCAGGAGCTCATAGTAGCGCCACATCAGCGCATCGGAGATCGAGAGGACCTTGGCATAAATCGTGTTGGCCTCTTCGGCGATCCCAATGTAGTTGCCCAGCGACTTGGACATCTTCTGCACCCCGTCAAGCCCTTCGAGGATGGGCATCATGAGGACGGCTTGCTCTTTGCCCACGTTGTAGTTGCGTTGGAGATGGCGCCCCATCAGGAGGTTGAACTTCTGATCGGTGCCCCCCAGCTCGATGTCACTCTCCATCGCCACACTGTCGTAGCCTTGGAGGAGCGGGTAGAGAAATTCTGAGACGGCGATGCTCTGCCCCCCCTTGTAGCGTTTCTCAAAATCATCCCGCTCAAGCATCCGGGCGACGTTGTACTGGGTGGTGAGCTGGATCATCCCATCGGCGCCGAGGGCATCGAGCCACGTGGAGTTGAACATCAGCTCAGTTTTGTCCGGGTCGAGGATTTTGAAGGCTTGTTCCTGGTAGGTTTTGGCGTTTTCCTTGACGGTGTCGCGGTCCAGGACTTTGCGGGTCTCATTTTTGCCGGTCGGATCCCCGATCATCGCCGTAAAATCTCCGATCAGAAGCTGAACAATCGCCCCGTGCTTCTGAAACACCGACAATTTCTGGAGGATGACCGTATGCCCGAGGTGCAGGTCGGGAGCTGTGGGATCTAGACCCAGCTTGACCCGATAGTGTTCCCCCTCGTTGTAATACCGTGTCACCAGCGTCTCAATCCGTTCCAAGTCGATGATCTCTGCCGTACCCCGCTCGATCTCGGCCATTGCTTTGGCTATACCCATGTTTGCTCCTGATGTATCGTTTATTTGTTGTACGCATCGTCGAGGGCGACGACTTCAATCACTTTAAATTTGCCAGAAAGCTCCTGCCGGATCTCCTGACGGTTCTTGGTTTCCGATTCGATCTCAAGCTTGCAAAATTCAGCACTTTCGCTGCTTTTGATCCCCAGCTCGATGCTGTTGACGTTGAGATCCATTTTGGCGATCTTACTCATCAATTCGGACAAGACACCCTTTTGATTCTGCAGGCTGACGATGAGACGGTAGCGGGAGACTTTACTTTGATTCCACGCTACGAAGAGCATCGGATCCTTCTGCTCGATTTTCTCATAGGCCCTCATGCACAATTTATGGTGTATGATAGCTTGGTTGTCCTTATAAAAAGCCACAATCTCATCGCCCACTTTTGGGTGACAGCAGTAGTCAAATTCCACCCCATTGAGCGTTTTGTTGGTGTAAAAAAGAAAATGATCGATCTGCCGCTCAGTGGGGCGTTTGTACCCTTTTTTGAGCAACTCCCAGAAGCGGACGATCTTGATGTCGGCGGCTTTAGCGATGCGGGAGATCTTCTCTTTGAGATTGTCCAGACGCTCCGGGACACGGTCTATCGACTGATCGGCTCCTACCCGCTCGAGAATGTTCCGGATCGCAGCGGGGGATCGGTTGAAAATGGTCGCCAAGATATTGTACCCGCTCTGCTCATCCACCTTCCGCAGCCAGTGGCGGCACTGACTCCGGATGCCGTCTTTGGCTTTGGAGGTCTTGACGGTGTCCGCCCAGGAGCAATGGAGACGGGGGGCTCCCTCGGTCACGATCCGGACAATGTCTCCGTTTTTGAGGATGGTCAGCAGTGACGACTTCTCCTTGTTGATCATCGCTCCAGTGGCCCGCTCTCCGATCTCGGAGTGAACCGCATAGGCAAAGTCGAGTGCTACGGCATCTTTGGGGAGGGTGTAGTAGTCCCCCTTGGGGGAAAACACGGTAATGTCCTCACTGTACAGATCGCTCTTGGCGAGCTCATAAAACTCTTCGATCGATTCGTTTTGATAGTGGAGGCTTTTGAGCCATTCGAGATTGATTTGACTGATCCCCTCTTTGTATTTCCAGTGAGCCGCGACCCCGTACTCAGCCAGCTGGTGCATCTGGCGGGTGCGGATTTGCGCTTCGACGATCCCCTCGTCGCTGAAGAGGGTCGTGTGGATCGTCCGGTAGCCATTCTCTTTGGGGAGGGCGATGTAGTCTTTGAAACGGGAGATGAGCGGGGTATACTCCAGATGGAGTGCCCCGAGAATTTCATAACATTCGAGCGGCTCCTTGGTGATGACACGGATCGCCAACAAATCCAGCACCTCCTCGATGCTGATCCCTTTTCGATGCATTTTGAGGTAGATAGAGTAGTAGTGTTTCACCCGTCCCACTACTTCAAACTCTTCCCAGTGATACCCCGCCTGATTCAAGGTATTTGTGACACTTTGTATGAAGGCGTTGAGTTTGAAATGGAGGTTTTGATCGTGCGAGCGGATGTAATCATCAATCATCTTGTAATCATCAGGATAGATGTATTTGAAGCTCAAATCTTCGAGATAATTCTTGATCTTGGAGATCCCAAGACGGTGGGCAATGGGGGCGTAGACCACTAGGGTCTCTTCGGAGATGCGAATCTGTTTGGCAGGGGGAAGGGCTTCGAGAGTGAGCATGTTGTGGAAGCGGTCACACAGCTTGATGATCAGCACCCGTACGTCTTCGATGGAAGCCACCAGCATCTTGCGGAAGCTCAGAGCCGAACTGATGAGGCGTTCATTGGAGTGCGAGGGGGCGAGGCTTTCATCCCGTATCTCGACGATCTTGGTCAGCCCGGCGACGATGTGTCCCACGTCGCTGCCAAACCACGCTTCGATCTCTTCGATTGTGTGGACAGTATCTTCGACCACGTCGTGCAACAGTGCCGAGACCACCATATCCACATCGCCGCTCAATGAGGCGACGATGGCCGCCACGAGGATGGGGTGGATGACGTAGGGTTCACCGCTTTTGCGTCGTTGACCCTCGTGCGCCCGTATCGCCAAATCCAATGCAGACTGAATCTCCAAACCCATCTCAACCTGCTGAGAGAGGATCGTCGTAGCATCCTCGACCGTCTGTACCCGCCGAATGAGATCAACAAACGCCGTCAAAGCCCCATTACCCCTCGCGTGTGACGATCAGTCTGCCCTCAGCGATCTCAAAAAGGGCGATATCGGTCGGCTGATGTTTTTTGACATCCATCTCCACGAGAGGTGTCGCTCCGTTGTTGAGCTCTTCGGCACGTTTGCCAATGGCCTTGGCCAAGAGATATCGGTCGTGATCGACCCGTTCGAGGGCTTGGGCTGTGATTTGTTCTAATCGCATAAAAATATCCTTGTGATGATGTGAGTGTCTCTCGACTATTCGACGATGGAGCAGTGTGCCCGATCGCCTTGGACGATCCCCAGCAGGTTGCCCGCTTCAAACATATTGCAGACCACGATGGGGAGATGGTTCTCTTTGGCCAGGGCGATGGCGGTATCGTCCATCACCCGGATGTGTTCGCTGAGTGCCCGATCGTAACTGAGGCTGTTGAGCTTGACCGCATCGTCAAATTTCACCGGGTCTTTGTCGTACACCCCATCCACTTTCGTCGCTTTGATCAGCATCTGTGCTTCGATCTCATTGGCACGCAGGGTGGCCGCAGTGTCGGTGGTGAAGTACGGGTTGCCCGTCCCCCCGGCGAAGACAACAACGCGCCCCTTTTCGAGATGACGACGGGCGCGTCGGACGATGAAACTCTCCCCGATCTCCTGCATATCGATCGCCGACTGCAAGCGGGCACCGAGGCCGATGTGCTCAAGGGCTTCTTGGAGTGCCACGCCATTGATAACCGTCGCCAACATCCCCATGTAATCCCCACTGGTGCGTTTGATGATCCCATCTTCTGCGGCACTCACTCCTCGGATGATGTTGCCCCCGCCTACGACAATCGCCACAGCCACACCAGCATCCACCAGCGTCTTGATCTCACTGGCAATGTAATTGAGGATCTTCGTATCGATCCCGTACCCAGCCTCACCGGCCAGAGCTTCACCCGAAAACTTCACAAGAACGCGTTCTACCATCTTTTGTATGCCCCTTACTTTGTATGCATTATTATAACGCAATAGGGGTTAGAGGGGGGTTAGGTACAGGATCCGTCCGCTACAATCGAATCAAGCGCAGCGGGTCGATGTACTTCGAGTCTTGGGTCGCTTGGAAAATCAATTTGCGCTTGATGCGCCCCACGATGGCACCTTTTCGGACACGACTTCCGTATTTGAGAAGGGGTGAAATCTTGTCAAGTGCCGCATAGATCGTGTGGAGTCGGTGGCCGTGTTCGATGATGACCACTTTCCCCAGCATGCTGTTTTCCCCCACATACACCACTTTGCCGTTCAAGACATTTCGGATCTTAGCCCCACGCTTCGACGAAGTGAGCACGACATTGTCGTTGAAGATTTTGATTTTGTATATTGGATCGATGTAGGAGCCAAATCGTTTGAGAACACGCGCATGGGGCAGTGGGGAGATCGTCCGCGCCCCTCGATAGACCTGGACGTTGTTGTTCTGGTATGAGGTGCCATACTTTTTGACCGTATGGGTGCCCCGAGTCGGCACCGTAATGGGAGCCGACCCTGACTCATCGGCGAGACGCGCACGCCTCTGCTCAGCTTCGCGGCGTGCCATTTCGGCACGCTGCGCTTGTGCTTTGCGCTGCGCCTCAACCACCTCTTTCTTGTGAAGGATGTTCAACGTCGCCAAAGTGCGCTGCAAACTCTCTTGCTCTTGCATGATTTTTTTGATCTGGGCTCGATACTCTTTTTTCTTTTTGTCGAGGCGGATGCGGAGTCGGGCTTTCTCACGCTTTTTCTTCTCGTAGAGGGTGCGCTGTGCGATGATCGACCGGATCCCATTTTCAATCTCTTGTTGCCGTGAGAGGAGGTGTTCCTTGGCTTTTCGGCTGATGTCTATTTTGGTTTTCAATGCGTTCAACTGCTGGGCATTGATTTTCTTATACGTACGGTACACCTCTTGCTGGACAAGCGATGTCACGTTGGAGCGGTCAATCTTTTGCAACACCGTAATCAGAGCAAACTGCTCGGTCAAGAGACGCACATAGGCTTCATGCTTCCCGTGGATAACGGCATCGAGATTGTGAATTTCCCCTCCAAACTTGTCGATCGATTTTTTGGCTTTTTCGTAACGGGCACGACTCTTTTGGAGGTCGTGCTTCAGGGCACGGAGCGCTTGGTTGATCGCACGCGTCTCCTCTTTGGCCCGGGTGATCGCACGGGCAATCTCATTGAGCTTCTGGCTCGCGTGCGCTTTGCGGACACTGGTCCGGCTCAGGGAGCTCTTGGAGGCTTCAATCTTCGTGACCGTAGGGCTCCCCGCTTCGTCCTGCGTAGCCCCCCAGAGCGAACGGATCGGAGGCTTCGGTTGTCGATGGATTTTCTCCCAGAGGCTTTTGACATCGGTGGCTGCCGAAGCGGTGCTCCCCATCCACACGATCCATACGACGACCATCCATGCTCTCATGCGTCGCGTACTTCCTTGAGGTTGTGCGCCACAAAGACGACCGATACGAGGATAATCACTACCGATACCCCAAGCAAGACAGCAATATCCTGATACTCAAAGAGCAAAGCACGCTTCTGGATCAGCAGATCAATCTTGCTGTGCACCGCCCAATAATACCGTAGAAAAGCAAAGAGACCGATCGTCGCCACGGCGGCCACCAGTGCATCGGTCAGGGCGATCCGAAACAGCACACCGCTTCGCAGCATCCCCGATGCTCCAAGGATCTCCATCACCAACATCCGCTCTTTGTGCTCAAGCTGCCAAATCTCCATCTGCTTGAGGACGAGGAACAGGCTGCTGAAGATCATAAATCCCACAAACGCCCACAGGGCAGTCCGGATCAGCATGTAGAGATTGTAGTTGGCATTGTGTGCCCGTCCAAAGGTCTCGACGCGGCGCACGTCAGGGTGACGTATGAGGTGTTTCTTGATCGCCTCGACTCCGGCACTGTCAAGATACCGGTTCAAATGCAGGGTATAAAATCGGGGGAGTACCTCCAAAATCTCTTGCGTCGTGACGTTGGTCATCCCCTCGGTAATCTGATCGACAATCGCCGCACGCTCCACCGGTACGGCACGCTCGATGTGGGGATCAATTTGGTGAAACGTCTGGGTATCCATCGGTTTGCGGGTCACGACCAGGATGGTGTACGCCTCCTTGAGGTTTTCACCGTAACTCGCCGTGACACGCCCAAAAACCATAAACGACTCAATCCCAAGCAAAATCGCCAGCAGGGGGAGGATAAACATCACATGGTTTTTAATGGACTTCATGCACCCCTCCATTCTCGATGATGAAATGGCGATACGGAATGTTGAAGATCGTGGGGATGCGGTGGGTGACCACCACGATGGTGGTCTCCAACTGCTCGCACGCATTCTCCATCAAATCCCAAATCACGCTCGAAGAGTATTCGTCCAGGTTCCCTGTCGGCTCATCCGCAAGGATCAAAAACGGTGTCTTGGAGAGGGCACGTGCCACTCCGACCCGCTGCTGCTCCCCTCCGCTGAGTTGCAGGGGATACAAATCCCCCTTCCCCTCCAGCTTGACATGTTTCAGGAGCCGTTGCGCCTGGGTCTGCTGCATGTCGATGTTGAACCCAGCGATGATCAGGGGGAGGACAATATTTTTGGCGACGGTCCACTCGTTGATCAGCTTATAATCCTGAAAAATGATCCCCATGTGGGTGCGGAGTCTTTGGAGATTTTTTTTGGAGACATGCACCATATCCAGTCCACCGACGACCAGATCCCCCTCCTTGGGGATGATTTGACCGTAGAGCGATTTGAGCAGCGTCGATTTGCCGCTTCCACTCGGCCCAGTGATGAAGACAAACTCCCCTTTTTTGATCCGGAAACTGGTCGAACGGATGATCTCCTGAGCTCCATTGTTGTACGCCAACGTCATATGGTCTGCGGTAATCACATTAGGCATAGGCATATTCTCCAATCGTTTGGTGGGCATGGTGGTTGATCCGGGAACGCACCGGAACGCCCGGGTAGTACTCCGCCTGATGCTCGCGGATGGCGATCACCTTGTGCTCGGGACGCTCGAAACTCCCAAAAGAGCATTTGATCACCCCTCCCTCTTCGGTCACCATCCGATACCGTCGCTCAAAATGGACGAAATGATCCGGTCGGATGATGGCATCCTGTGGCAACGCCAGCAACGCATCGAGTGGCTTCAATGCCCGGTCAAAATGGAAATCGTAGTCCTGAACGAGTGCAGGACTCTCCGCCTCAGCGAAGAGACGCAGCGTATAGATATCTTTGTGTTGGCGTTGCCAGCGATCCTCATATTTGCTCCGGATGGCCGCTTCGTGGTTTTTGCGGACATCGAACTGCACCCGATCCCCCTCGCTAAACACCTTCAGCGCATAGGCGTAGTATCGGTCACTGTCGGTACGCAATTCCAAGACCCCTTGCGGTGCCACTACCCGCATCGCCTCCGTCACAAACGCACGGGAGATCACCCGTCGGTGGGGCTTTTTGTCCCACGGGACGGGGAAATGGACATAGATGGCTGTGGCCGCATTGGAGGGGAGCATCTCAAGCAAGAGACGTGCATCGTAGGTGACCACCCAGACGTTGGTCAGCCCCTGCCGCTCGATCTGCTTGAGCACCTGCTGTGCCGAGGGGGTATGGATCTCGATCCCGATGTGCAACACTTCGGGGTGCGCTTGGGCTTGGTGGAGCAAGTGTCGTCCACTCCCAAACCCCACTTCGACCGCAATCCGTCGCCCCCCAAAATCAGGGGACTCAAAATCCTCGATCCGCTTGTTGTACGCCTCGGCAAGCGGAGTTTTTGTGGGGGAGAGGGTGATGTTCTCGTGCTCGATGGTCAGCCCGGCGGCTTCGGCCAGATAGCGCAAGGCCCGCTTGATCCGATTGACATCGAGGGGGCGAGTCGGCTTGTCGGGCTTGATGAGGTATCCCTCTGGGCGTTTGTGAATCTCAAGGATAAAACGCTCCCCCTCCCATACGACACCGAGCAACTCCTCCCGCACCGTCTCCCCCTTCTGCACCGCCGGCACCGCACGAAAATCGAAGGCAGCATCCTCACGGATCACGGCATCGAGTCGTGCTGTATCGAAGGGAGCGGTTTTGATGTGCGGCATGCGAACCTCAGCGAACCGTCAGCGTCGCAGCGCGACTCGGAACCGAGAGGATCCCCGTACTGCTCTGAGCCAGGACTCGGTAGCTGTATTTAGAGCCTTTGACCCCCGAAGCGTCGATGTACTCGGGGACAAGCCGTCCTTGGATCTTGGCGAGGTAATGCCACGCTTTATCCGCACCCCCCTCCAGACGTCGCTGGAGGATATAGCCCACAATCCCTGGATCCGAATGGGGCTTCCAGAGGACTTTGACGACACCGCTTCCCCGTGAATAGACTTTGATAAAATCTACCGCACGGAAGGGGGACGATGCATGGACTTTGAGCACCGTGCCCCGGGGGGATTCGTGTGTCAAATCGTACGTCGTAAACATATAGTAGTATCGCTGATTGGGTGTGATGTCTTTGTCCACATAGTGTGTGGCATACGGGTCACTGACGGTCGCGATTCGATAAAATTTTTGATCCGTGGTTCCTGGTGTGGCTTCCGCTCGATAGACATAGAAACCTTTGATGCGGGTGTCTTTGATCGCGGGCCATTCAAATCCGACACTCGATTTCCCGACCAATACTTTGACATGGTTCATCACGGGCAGCGAGGAATCTACGTCCATCTTTACCAGACCTTGCAGGCTACCGCACCCGCTTAAGAAAATCATCGTCCACAAAACGGCGACGTATCGCTTCAGGCGTAATCGAATCATGCAACATCTCCTGATCAAAGTTGTGTTCCAGATGCCCCATCATGTCCCCAAACAGAGGGGCGACAATCTCCAAACGCTCCCCACGTGTAGGGTGAACGAGGTAGAGGAGGTAGGCATGCAGGTACATGCGGGCTATTTTACCCTCTTTGGTCTTAAGACCGTATAAGTCATCTCCGATAATATGACGGTTGAGCGCCCCGAGATGGACCCGTATCTGATGGGTACGCCCAGTAAAGAGCTTGGCGGCGACCACGGCAGTACCCTTCGGGGATGTTCCCAGCTGTACCAAACGTGTGCGTGCAGCTCGCCCCCCCTCCACCACGCCCATTTTCAGGCGATTTTTCGGGTTGCGGGCGATGGGAAGATCCACCTCGATACTCCCCTTGAGCGGGGCATCAATCACGGCGAGGTAGTAGCGCCCCATGCTTTTGTCTTGCAGTTGAGCACTGAGGGCGCGGTGGGCGGCATTGTTTTTGGCGACGACGAGGGCTCCGGTCGTCGGCTTGTCGATCCGATGGACGATCCCGTGCCGCTCTTCGCCCGAGAGGGTCGAGAGAGAAATCCCCCGCTGCACCAGCCAATCGACCAGCGTCGGCTCCGTGACCGACGGGGCGGGGTGGACGACCAAGCCTGGCGGCTTGTTGACCACGAGGATGTCGTCATCTTCGTAGAGGATATCGACATCAAAATCGACCGGCATCTCCGGACGTTTGGTCGCTGCGGCAAAGCGATACGTGATGGGGAGACCCGGCGCGACTTTGTGGCTCGGCTTGATGACCGTCTCACCCGCCACATCCACGCCACCGGCACGGATCAGTTTTTCGATTTGGCTTCGGCTCTGGTGCACCTGCTCTGCCAAGATCTTGTCCAGACGACCGGAGGCTGCACAGAGGATCGATTGGGGCACCCTCCCCCCCTAATCAAACATTTTTTTCATGCGGCCGAAGAGTTTGGCCGCGAGCCCTTTGGGTTTGGCCAAATGATCGATAAAAGCGTTGTAATCCATCCCCTGCTTCTCAAGAAAGGCATTGAGGTATGCGACCGAAGCATCCATGCCGTCTGCTTTTTCCAATTCCAACATGCGGGCATAGAGTTTCTCGACCTCCTTACGCACTTTTTTGGGGACAAAATGGCGGAAGGCAATGTACTCATAGATCTCATCGGAGTCGGGGTAATACCGGATTTCAAAATCGGTCACCACCCAATAATAGTCCCCATTTTTGGTCAAATTTTTCACAACAGCCGAAATGTTTTTTCCGTTTTGGATGTGCTCCCAGAGGAGGAAAAAAACCGCCTTGGGCATGTCGGGATGACGGATGATGCTGTGGGGAGCCCCCAGCAGCTCACGCTCCGAGTAGCCACATACCTGCGTAAAATACTCATTGGCATACGTGATTCTCCCTTTGTCATCGGTTTTGCTCACAATGTATTTGGCCGGATCGAGTTCGATCTCATGATCAGTAGGTGCGGGGTGTTGTCGTGCCATGGTGTGTTCCTTTTGGGTAGTCTTAAGCCCTCTGGATTGTGAGGGAGGTGTTGGCAGTTGAGAGGTGAAACCCACACTGCATATCGTCGGTCTCTTCGCGTGATGCCGCCAAGAGGGGTTGGTGGAAAAAGTGCACGATCTCCTGCCGCATCGGATCCACGCGTTCTATGTGGTTGACCGCATGACGGAAGGCAGAGGCACCGGGGTATCCCGCCTTGGAGTAGGTGTGAAGGTGTTTGCGAAACAGGATCACCCCATGCTCCCCATAGTGGGCGATCATTTGATCGAAGTGCTCCAGCACCACCTCAGCGATCAAGGCACTCTCCGGCACGTCGATCCCCTGTTTGATCTGAGCAAATATCCAGGGATGACCCACGGCAGCCCGGCCGATCATCACCCCATCGCACCCCGTCTGCTCCAGCACCCAGCGGGCTTTGGCCGGGGAGTCGATGTCGCCGTTGGCCAGTACCGGGATCGAGACGGCACGTTTGGCCGCTGCGATCGCATCGTAGTCAACCGGTGCCTTGTACTTCCCAGCACGCGTCCGACCGTGTACCGCTATAAAATCCGCCCCCGCCTCTTCGCACACCCGCGCGATCTCTGCGGGGATCTTATCGGTCACACCGAGGCGCACTTTGACGGAGGTGAGCGGCGTATCGGAATACGCTTTGATGGTCTCGATCGCTGTGCCCAGCCGATCGAGATCACTCAGCAAGGCACTCCCTTGGAGATTGTTAAACACTTTGGGGACAGGGCACCCGGCATTGAGATCGACGATGTCCACCCCTTCAAGCGCGTTGATGACATCGAGTGCCCGCTTGAGGATCTCAGGATCACTGCCCGCAATTTGGATGGAGTATGGGGTCTCAATGGGGCTTTTTGTGAGCATTTTCTCCGTTTTTTTGCTCCCGTACGCAAGGGCGTTGGCACTGATCATTTCACTCACCGTGAGATCCACGCCAAATGCCTTGACCACACGACGAAAGGGCAAATCGGTAAAACCCGCCAGCGGGGCCAGTGCGTAAACCGGCTTTGAAAAATCGAGTGGCATTTATCGACAGGCGTTATCAGCCGTGATGAAATCGCGGACTTTGTAGTTGTAGGTGTTTTTCTTGAGAGCGAGGAAGGCACGGAACGCGATGCACTCGTCCTCCTCGTACTCCTCAAGAACCTCTTCGGCTTTGTCAATCATCTCATACCGGAAGAGGAGAAACAGATACGCCGCCTCGGCGCGATGGTGCTGGGAGGCACGCGCCTTGAACCACGTGAGGTTTTCGTCGGGGGCAAATGCTTTGATGGCACTGCGCACCAGACGTAAGTAGTCGGAGCAATCGAGTTCGAGATCCTCCAGAAAGGCATCGAGGTTCTCTTGCGTCAAGCCGACATCCTCTCCCGCATCCGCACGATCGAGCAGGACCGTCACATCCGCAAACGAAAGACGGCTGGCATATTTTTTGAGTTTGAAAAAGGTCTCACGGTGCACGGCTTGCTGCATCGCTGTCTCGACACACACCGCAGCATACTCGTTGTGTGCTTTCAAGACTTGATCCGCATAATCGGGATCCTTCTTGAGCCGGTTCAGCTGATTGTGGACGAGGAGTGGGTTCTCCTTGGAGAGATGGTGTTCGATTTTCTTTGCGGTGAGATCGACCACCTCGCCGCTTTGGATCTGCTTGACCCACTCTACCGTCTTGGCCAGCTTGTTCGATAGCCCCTCGGGGAGATCCCGAAGCTCCAACGACGCATACGAGAGCAGCGATGCCCCTTCGCGCATACGGGGGGTGGCATAGCGATGGGGTTTGGGCTCTTGGATCAGCGACCAGTAGATCGCATCCTGCAGGGTATCGGCATCCCGCTGCCACTTGCGGCGGACGAAGTAGCTGCGGGTACCATGGTACAACAGGTGCAACAGCGTCAACAGCAGCAAGAAGAGCGGTGGAATCGCCACCCAAAGTGCCACGGGGAGATTGAGGTTCATCCCCAAAGCTTCCAAAACATAATTTCCGGGAGCAAGCGTGTAGACAAACCCCGTCACCAATCCTATAAATGCCAACGAGGCAAACGTGTACAGACCCAAGCGCATGGCTGTTCCTTTCCTATTTGTGTTCTTTTTCGGTAATCTCACGACATGTGATGCAATAGCGTGCAAAAATTTTGACCTCGAGACGCGCCCGGCCGATCGGTTCTTCGCACATTTCACAGATGCCATAGGTTCCGTGCTTAATTTTACCCAAAGCGATGTCAATTTCGGCTAATTCACGGCGTTGTTGATCGGCAATGGCATTGTCGATGCCGGTTTCGGTCGCTACGGCCGCCATGTCCCCCTCTTCCCGCAGATCCATATGCTGCATCTGGGCGATCATCCCATATGCATTGTCAAGGTTTTTCTTGATTTGCTCTTTTCGTGATAGCAATCTCTCTTCAAACATTTTCATCTCATCGTGTGTCAACATGGTGTGTCCTATTTGTGATATGGGTGGTTGTGCAGGATACTCAAGCCTCGAAAGACTTGCTCCGCCAACACAACCGTGATCAGTTTATGTGAAAGCGTTATTTTACCAAATGATATGGCAGTATTACATTTAGCTATAAAACCCCTCTCAAAGCCGTAGGCACCGCCAATGAAGAGATTCACCTTGCCCCGATCCTTAAGCAGATTTGCAAACCCATGGCTGTCCACCTCTTTGGCCGCAGGATCGAGTGCGATGGCGTATCCGTCGCGCCGATAGGTCTCATACGCATGGCCATAGCTCTCTTGGGCGGCCTGGGGTGAGATTTCGTGCGCTCGGGCAACCGCCTTGGGGTAGACCGTGTGCACCTCCACCTCCGCCCACTGCCTGGCACTTTTGAGGTAGTGGTCGATGAGCGGCGTGTAGATTTCCTTCTTGGCTTTCTTGTCTATGACATAGATGTTGATTTTCATCTCTCCAGCCTCCTGCCCCATATATTCATTAATATAAATGTGAACGCTCGTTTGCATTGATCACTCATAGAAGTCACGCACCCTCTCATCGACGTGGATCACCCGATGGAGGTATTTCCCCAGATCCCCTCGGCTAAAATCGAGCCGCAGCCGCCGGGGATCGGTCGCCCGGGAGAGCGCGACGTACAATTGACTCGGGGCGAAAATGTTGTCCACATTGCAGACCAAATCATCGATGCTCATCCCCTGGGATTTGTGGATCGTCACCGCATACGCCAGCTTGAGCGGAAACTGACTCAGCGTCGCCAATGCCATCTGCTCCACCTTGCCGTCTGCGTGCACCACCATATCAAGCAGATCAAAATCGTGTCGCTCAACCCGGACGAAGCTATCCTCTTTCTCGACGATCAAGTGATCCGCCTCGATGGTGTGCAGGATGCCCCGCTCACCGTTGACGAAGCTTCCCCATTTGTTGACCGTGAAGAGGATGGGGACACCGACCTTGAGGGTGAGCTGTTCGGAGACGGGGAGGAGCTTCTTCCATGATTCGAGACGCTTGGCGTGGACGGGAGCCTCTTGTGTGAGCGTGGCGAAGAGGATCGTCTCCTCGGTGGGCAGTTCGTTGAGCCGGGCGCGGTTGCGGTGTTCGACTTCGAGATTGCGGCCGTAGAGGTGGGTGGGGTTGCGACGCTCATCGAGGGTGGTGTTCGCCAGCCCAAAGCAATACCGCTCCACCTCCGCATCGCAGACCCCGGTGCGGATCTTGCTGAGGATGTGGGTAAACTCCGCATCGTGCGTCCGCCTCATCTCGGTCAATGCTACCGTCACGGGGGAGAGGGTGTGCCATGCCGAAGACTCAAACGCATAGAGTCTCTCCCCAAACAGAGTGCGATCCCCCCTGCCCTTCTTGACAATCGGCGGCAACTGATAAAAATCCCCCACCAGCATCACCCTCCCCTGATAGTGGGCATTTTCAAGCCGAGAGAGGATCATCTCCATCACATCACTGCTCACCATACTGATCTCATCGATCACGATCAGATCGGTGGCTTTGAGGATTTTTTTGAGCTCGGTGAGGCGGTTGCGGTTGCGTTTGTCACTCTCGGCAAGTTCGTCAAAATTGGCCGAGATCCCAAAAGCAAAAAAACTGTGGATGGTAAACCCATGGATGTTGACCGCACTCACCCCGGTAGAGCCCAGTGCCACCACCTGCCGATCCGTCGCACGGTAGTGGGCGATGATCTCATTGGTCCGGTAGCTCTTGCCCGTCCCTGCACCCCCGGTGAGGAACAAATGGTCACGCTCCAAGATAGAGAGGATCTCGTTCAGCTGAGTCACGCGATGCCTTTTTGGGGCGTATTGTAGCATATTAGACCGCTAACTATTACCCCACTAACTAAACACATGATGACCTTCTCCCATCCGATTACTTTCCTGCCAACTTCTGCCCCCCCAAAAAAAGCATCAGAGCCAGGGCACTTACCATGATGATCGTCGCGCCGCTTGTCAGGTCGTATTGGTAGGAGAGGAAGAGTCCTATCAGGGTAAAAAGGGTCGAGAGGATGCCGGAGAGGAGCATCATCCCCCCCAGAGAGCTTGAGAGCCTCTCGGCGATGTAGATGGGGATGGTCAAGAGGGCGATGACGAGGATGAGCCCCACGACTTTGATCGCGATCACCACGGTCAGGGCGGACATGACCAAGATCAATGTGTAGAAAAAGGGGACGTTGATACCGCGCAGGGCGGCGTATTCGCTGTCGTATGAGACGGCCAGAATGTCGCGGTAGCGCAGGGAGACGATGAAGACGATCGCCACCACGAGAACCACCATATAGTAGATGTCTTCCCGGCTCACGGCGAGGATGGAGCCAAAGAGGTAACTGAGCAGATCGACATGGTAGCCCGGCGTGAGATCGATGAGGATGATTCCGATCGCCATCCCCACCGCCCAGATCAACCCGATGAAGGTATCCATTCGCTCACGCTGATGGAGGGTGATGTACGCCATAAACAGTGCAGCCGCCACGGCAAATAGTGATGCGCCGAAAAAGATCGGAAACCCAAAATAAACCGCCAGCCCGATCCCGCCATAGGCCGTGTGGGCGATGCCGCCGCTGAGGAAGACCATGCGATTGACCACGACGAGTGAGCCGATGATCCCGCTGGCGATGCTGACGAGTATCCCGGCGTAGATGGCGTTTTGGATGAAATCATAGGAGAGTGCGTCGATCATTGTGGCCGCCCTTTCTGCCCCAGCATTTGGAGCATTTCCACTTCGCAGAAATGCTCATCTCCCCCCTGGAGGTGGAGGGTGCTATCCACATCGTGGAAGGTGAGTGTTTTGTTGATGTACGCGACCGTGTTGGCATACCCGAGGGTGACCGAAATGTCGTGACTGACGACGATGACGGTGATGTGCTCATTGAGCATTTTCAAAAGATCGTAGATTTGCTTCTGCCCCGTGACATCGATGCTGGCGGTGGGCTCATCGAGCAGGAGGATCTTCGGGTGGGCGCATAGGGCGCGGGCGATCATGACGCGTTGTCTCTGCCCCCCTGAGAGGGAGCCGATCTTGACCTCAGCATACGCCTCCATGCCTACTTGTGCGAGGACACCCATCGCACACGCTTTCTCCTCCTTGCGGTAGCCAAAAAGCGGCCGTGTGTGCCCCACATGCCCCATCATCACCACTTCGATCACTTTGATGGGGAAATCGGTGTTGATGTTGGTGTTTTGGGGGACATAGCCGATCTCGGAGAGGCGTTTTCTGGGGGCACCACCGAGGATCTCCACGGTCCCACTGTCAGGGGTGACGATCCCGAGGATGTTTTTGAGGAGGGTCGATTTGCCCCCGCCGTTGGGACCGATGATCGCGAGGAAATCCCCTGCCTCGACCTCGAGATTGACCTCTTCGAGAACGGGCTCTTTTTGGTAGGCGAAATTAAGATGTTTGATGGATAAGACTGACATGGATCTCTTTATGGGGTCACGCGACGCCCTCAAGGTGCGTCGCATTCTTTTTTGTGAGTATTATAGCCAATAAATGCTATTTTTAGAGGGCTTACTTGGCAATCGCCTTGGCCAAATCGATGAGGTTTTGTGCCCATTTTGGGTTGAGTGGACTGATGGGTCGGACGGGGACGCCGACCTCTTTGGCTATTTGTTTGGCGACTTTTTGGCTAAATTCAGGCGCGGTGAATACCGCCTTGACCTGTTCATTTTTTGCCTCATTAATGAGGCGAATCACCTGCTTGGGCTTGGGGTTTTTCCCGCCGGCTTCGATGGCGATTTGGGTGAGGCCATACTCGGCTGCGAAGTAGCCCCATGCGGGGTGAAAGACCATAAATTTGGTTCCCTTGGGGGTGTGGGCGAGGATGGTTTTGATTGCCTTGTCGGTTTCATCTACGTGTTTCAAAAACGCTTCGTAGTTTGTTTTGTAGTAGGCGCTGTTTGCCTTGTCTTTGGCGATGAGTGCTTCGTAGATGTTGTGGGCGATGATCTTGACATTGGCAGGAGCCGTCCAAATGTGTGGATCGAGACCGTCGTGATGATGTGCCTCTTCTTGTGCTTTGTCTGTGTGTGTCTCTTCTGCGTGGTGGTGCCCTATGATTGGTGCTTTTTTAACCCCTTTTGATACATCGGAGATAACCATATCACTGTTTTGGTTGGCAAACTTGGGTAGCCATGCTTCCTCAAACTCTACCCCGATAGCAAAATATATATCCGCTTTGGCGATTGCTTTCATTTGCGACGGCTTGGGCTCGTAGGCGTGGGGGGAATTGCCAGGGAGTACCATGACGGTGGCATGCACTTTGTCCCCGCCGATTGCTTCGACAAATGTTTTCTCAGGCAGCACGCTGACGACGGCATTGACGGTGGCATGGGCTGCACCGATACCGAGCAGCAGCATCCAAGCTATTTTTTTCATTCTGGATCCTTTGGGGTTTTTAATGCGACTAAGTTGAATGTGCCTAATTATAATAAATCTGGTCTTAAATGCGACTGAGTTGCATAAGTATTTTTGGTTATACTTATGCCATGAATATCGAAAACCTACTGAAAAAGAAACACATCAAAGTGACCACAGCAAGGGTAACACTGCTGAAGCTCTTGGAGGCAGCATCTAAGCCAGTATGCTACGAGGAGATCAAAGGGAACATCGCCATGGATAAGGCCACCTTCTACCGCAACATGATCACCTTTGAAGAGGCGGGGATACTGAATGCTTTTGAATCCAATAGCAAAATGCGCTATTTTGAACTGGAGCGAACCCCGCACGCCCACTTCGTCTGCACGGTATGCCACGGGGTGGAGTGCATCGAAAGCATCGATATACAACTGCCGGGCTATGAGATCGGCACGATTGTTATTCATGGTCGATGTCGAAGCTGTGTGGAGGCAAGGGCATAGGGATTGTATGATGTGTATGGGTCGAAATAACTACTTGACAACCGTACGGCATTACGGTACAATTAGAAAAATACTTAAGGGGATGTGATGCTCTCTGTCAACCAATTCCGATCCAATCTCAAACACTATGTCGATCGTGCCATTGACAACCATGAGCCGCTGGAAGTGACGCGCAAAAACGGGGAGCCGTTTGTGGTGATTTCTGCGGAGGATTATCGGCGGGAGCAGGAGACGCTATATGTGTTGGGCAGCGACTCTTTGATGGAGCAGATACGGGCTTCTCTTGAGACGTTTCAATCCGGTCAGGGGTATGTGCCCAGCCGTGAAGTGCTGGGGCTGGAGTAGTGCGGTCACTTGTTTTCGAGGGAGATACGTGGAGTCGCTACGAGAAGCTCCGTACCCGCGACACAGTGATGCACAAAAACCTCGTCAAAATCCTCAAGCAACTCCTGCGGGACGATCCCACCCAGGGGTATGGACACCCTGAACCCCTCCGCCACGCCCTCAGCGGTATGTGGTCACGTCGTCTGAGCCAAAAAGACCGGCTTATCTACACGTTTGATGATACATCCATCCATATCTTTGCCATCGGAGGACACTATGGCGACACCTGAATCCCCCCTCGACCTCTACGCCCGCGTCGAAGACCTCCTCGGGGTCACAGAAGCGGCTCCCGATCTCTATGCCCATTATCTACTGACACTCCAAGGGATGGCGTTTGATTCGCTCCTCGATGTGGGATGCGGGAGTGGGGATTTTATCGTGGGCATCCAGCAGGCGTTTCCCGAAGCATCGTTTCGCGGGATTGACCTGAGTGCCGAGATGGTCGCCCGTGCCCGGAAGCAGGGGGTCGAAGCGGAGCAAATCGACCTCTGCGATGATCCGGGGCGTTACGGGGTGATCACGGCGGTGTTTGATATGCTCAACTACCTCGACGGCGATGCACTGCGGCGGTTTGGCCGGTGTGTCCGGAAGCACCTGCATGAGGGCGGGGTGTTCCTGTGCGATACCAATACCCTGCATGGGTTCGAGAGCGTGGCGGTGGGGAGTTTTATCGCCGAGGATGAGGATCGATTTGTGACGATTGATGGCGATTTTGAGGCGGAGGAGTATCGCTCGGTTTTTAACCTCTTTGAACGGGAGGATGAGGTATGGCACCGCTCCACCGGAGAGATCGGACAGCATTACCATGCACCCGAAGCGTTGCAGGCGGCACTGGGAATGGAGATCATGGAGCAGACACCGGTCTATCTGTATGATGAGGAAGAAGCGGACAAGGTATTTTGGGTGTTTCGGAAGGGGCGTTTGTAGGTCGGGTGCCCTGAGGAAGAGTCCTCAGGTTTATCGTGCGATGGCTTTGCGGATCACGTCGGAGATCGCTGCTTTGGAAAACGGTTTTGAGAGATGATAATCGAAGAGGGATTTGTGCGGCTCGATGGCACGGGGGTCGTTGGTGATGGAGACGATGGTCATCGTGTGATCGGAGGTGTGTTTTTCAAATTCCCGTATCGCTTTTGCGACATCCAAGCCCAGCTTTCCAGGCATATAGTGATCCAAAAACAGGACATCAACCGGGGTACGCTTCTTGTACGCTGTCTCCACCTTCTTGAGTGCCTCCTCACCATCGTAGGCCAAAGAAAACGTCAAATCCGCTTCTTCTTTGAGCATGGCGTGGAGTATCTTTACATTCATGTGGACATCATCGGCGATCAAGACATGGTTGTGAGAGGACACGGGTGCATCGGTCGTCACTTCGTCGGCATTGAATCGGATATAATCACACACCTCATTGACATTCTCCTGCATGGCACGTATCAGCTTCAAGACTTCGGGGTGGTGTGTCTCGGCGGAGAGCAGCGCACACTCCTCCCGTATGGCACTGAGTCGGCGGTACACCCGATCGGCATCCACCGAAAAGAAGCTCTCGTTCAATCGTGCAATCTGGTCATCCATCTCCGTAGAAAAAATATCCAAAAGCGCGCTCTCGATCTGGAGGAGATTTTGCAAGGCCGTCTGAGGAAACGTAAACTGCTGCTTGGCAAAACGGATGATGCCTACGGTCTGCCCCTGCTGTACAAGTGGGAGGATGAGCTGTGCAGATAGGTTCAGTTTGAAGGGATTGTCGATGGCGACATTGTAGTGGGTCTCATACTGAAGATGCGTACTGCAATAGGGCGTTC
>WFMQ01000011.1 GCA_015488995.1 Nitratifractor sp.
ATGGGGGAGCGCGGTGCGTGTCCGTCGATCGTCTCTCCTGGTGTGACGGGGGGTGTGCTTGGTGATGGGGGCGGGACAGTTGGCGTGTGAGCCGATGTTGCATCGGAGCATTTCCCCCCCCGAGGATGGCGTATGCCGAGATGTGCCGTATGTCTGAGGTGTTGGATGCGCCGATTGGCCGCTTGGATGCGGGATGCGATGCGGGGATCTTGGGTCATGAGCTTCCGGACGATGCCGATCAGTTGGCAGGTGGTGACGGTGTGCTTCCCGATCAATTGGTTGCCGAAGAGGAGGAGATCATCCCCCGCCAAAATCGCCCATTTTATCGTGTTTTCGAGGGTGTATCTTTTGCGGATCGCCCCCATCTGGAGATCATCGGTGATGACCGTCAGGTTCTTCGCAGGGTTGACCCGATGCAGGGTGCGGATCGCCTGAGGTGAGAGGGAGGCTGGCACCCCTTTGCCGGTGATGGGGTCACACACGACATGCGCCACCATGACCGAATCGGCATGCTTGTTTTTGAACGGTTCCAGCTCGGCTGGCTTCCATTGATGGGTGACATCCACAAAGCCTTTGTGGGTATCCCCGCGACTCGAGCCATGCCCCGGATAGTGTTTGAGGGCAGTCACCACCCCGTGACGGTTCATCGCTTGGATAAAAGCGGTGTCAAAGGCGATGACCCTCTGGGGATCGCTTCCAAAGCTCCGACCGTTGCGTCCGATGACCCCATTGTATTTGTAGTAGAGATCGGCCACGGGTGCCAGATTGTAATTGATCCCGAGATCGTGAAGCTCTGTGCCCATCTGATCGTAGGTAGTCCGGGCTTCGGATATCGATCGGTGCCCCATGTCGTATGCACGCGGATAGGAGGTACCGAGCCGAACCCTCGCCACCCTGCCGCCCTCTTGATCGGTGGCGATCAGGGGGGTATCTCCGTTGGGGCATCGGAGGCGATGGGTGAGTGCTTTGAGTTGTGAGCGGGAGCGGATGTTTTTCCCAAAGAGAATCACCCCCCCCAATCCCCGCTCGCATACATCCTGGACGATGCGGGATGTGGGGGTGAGATGCGCCCCCTCAAAGCCCAGCACAAACATGTTGGCGATCTGAGCATCGGTGATCCGCGCCTCCCCCAAGGTGACGATCATTATCCACAAAAGCATCCACTTTTTTTTCATACGACTCTCCAAAGTTTTGGAGACATTATACCGCAAAACACCTCACCATTAACATTGAGTTAAGTCTCTGTGGTATAATGCTTCCACTTTTATCCAAGGAGTCTCCATGACGTTCACGAAAATGTTAGCAGTTCTGGTCGTACTTTTCAGCTTCGGTACCCAAGCTTACGCCAAAAACGATGCCAATGCGACCAAGATCGACCCCAAAGTTCTGGCCAAAGCCCAAAAAGATTTTGTGGCGAAACTCGGATCCCAAAAAGCCAAATTCTCCGTCAAGGAGATCAAAGAGGGGTTTATCTTTAACAACAGCACCGACCACATGACGCTGCTGGTATTGTGGGAAAAAGGGTGCAAGTCGTGTCTCAAACAAATCCCCAATCTCAACCGCTATTTTCTCGATCTTCGTGGCAAGCTGGACATCATCGGTGTCGAACTCTCCGGTATGACCACACCGCAGCTGCAACAGTTTGCCAAAGATAACAAAGTGCTCTACACCCTCATTTCCGGTGTCGAAAACAAAAGATTCGTCGCCGCCGCCATGCACAAATTCCAATTTGGTGTCGATAAAAACGGCAAAAAGATCAAGGAGGGTCTCCCCTTTATGGTGGCCCTTGGCTACACCGGGCACACCCATGCCATCATCCGTGGCATCCCCAAAGATCCGAACAAAATGGAACAATTCTTGATCGACATCGTCAAACACTACGAAACACAGAAGAAGACTCAAACCGCAACGCCTAAAAAATAAGGCAAACCCGCTCCATTAATTTTACAAAAGGAAACGTATGAAACGCATCATAAGCATCGTCGCATTGCTGACACTGATTGGGAGTTTTGCCCAGGCCGCAGACAAGAAGGAGTACGTCACACTCCCCACCATAGCCGGGAAGACCCTCCACGTACGCGGTACCGATAACGGACTGGATATCCCTGAATACAAGGGAAAATTGGTCTTCCTCGAATTTTGGGGAACCCACTGTCCGCCTTGTCTCGCATCCATCCCCCACTACGTCGATATGATCAAGAAGTACAAAGGAAAACTCGCCATGCTCGGTATTGAAGTGCAAGGGACACCCAAAGCCCAGCTCAAAGCGTTTGCCGATGCACGTGGGATCAACTACGATGTCGTATCGTACCACGACGCGGGGCGGTTTGTGGACTACATCGCCCAGCGTGCCGGGTGGAAAGGCTCCATCCCCTTCCTCATGATCCTCGATCCCAAAGGCAATGTCATCACCATGCAGGTCGGCATGCTCCCCCAAAAGGTTCTCGAGAAGGTCATCGACGACCAACTCAACAAAATGAGTTCGTCCAAGCCCGCTGCCCCCAAGAGTACACCGGTCGCCAAACCGGCCGCTTGAGCCCCGCAGGCCGCGTCGCGGGGTGCCCCCTCGGCGATCACTGCACCCGTACCCGCCCATCCTCGATCACAATCTCCCCCATCAACTCCGCCTCGTAGATCCGATCTCCATAGTGACGTACCGCTTCATCGAGTGTCGGATGCTTCTGACAAAAATAGAAAAAATCATCCTGGGGTATCGTATCGGTAGAGGGGATGATCCCGAAACGATCTGCGAAGGCTTCAAGATCATAGATGGGGTGTGCCTTCCCCTCGGCCAGGAGGTGCTGGGTGCCCCGACTGGTGCCGAGGGGGTGGGGCAAGACATAGATCGGCCGCCCCATCCTCAGGGCATACTCGACACTCCGCATCGAGCCACTCCCCTCATCGGCTTCGGTGACCACGAGGATCTCCCCCAAGGCGACGACCAATTCGTTGCGGACGACAAACGACCAATGGGTCGCCCGTTGCCCATCGGGAAACTGGCTCATCACCAGCCCGTCCCGCTCAATCTCGGCGATCAGTGTCGCATTGACCGCTGGGTAGCGGAGGTCGAGTCCGTTGGCCATGACCGCGATGGTCTGCGCGGTACCGGCTCCCTGATGGGCGATGGCATCGACCCCCATCGCTGCTCCGCTCACGACTACGACACCGCGACGGCTGAGGGTTTGGGCGAGGTCGTAGGTGTATTGGCGTGTATAGGGGGAGGGTTTGCGCGTCCCCACGATGGAGACGCGGGGACGCTTCAGCAGCGAAACATCCCCGCGAAAAAACAGAGGATCGGGGTAGCGGCGCATCGCATCCAGTGATGCAATGCGCTGGTCGAGTAACGGGGTCATGACGCTCTCCATAGTTTGGGTGGATCGCAGTATAGCACATCACCCTCCATGCCCACACGAAAACGGTCACATTGTCATGCGGAGACTGCTACCCAAATCCGTACATAGAAAATCTGCAGTAGCGGTGAGGCTCGTGTTCATGGGGTGTGTGCACACTCTATTGTGCGCAAAGTCCATGGATACGATGATTGCGGCTCATGTTTTTTTCTATGTACGGATTTGGGTGCTACCTCTGAAGGGGGGGTGTGTCTGCGTGACGGCTCCAAGCATCTCTCAATGGTACACTTCGTCGATGTAGACCGTTTGCACCGCTTGGAGGAGGGTACGGGCATGGCGCAGGGCACGGAGGGTCACTGGATGGGGGTGCCCTATGGCGATGGCTGTGCCGCGCTTTTGGGCGATGCGTACCGCTTTTTTGAGTTGACGGAGTATGGCAGATTCGTCTTGGACATTGTCGATAAAGACATCACGGGCAATGTAGGGATCGTGATACGCGCGGGTGATTTTCCGGAGTGTACTTCGCCCCGTCGTGCGGCTATCGACAAACACAAAGCCTCGGGCACGCAGCATCCCGTACAACCGCTTCATCGCCGGATAATTGGCGGTAAAAACACTCCCGGTGTGGTTGTTGATAAACCGTGCCGTGGGGAAAAGGCGCCGGATCGCATCCACCCGCGCCTGTACCTTGGCACGACTCGTGCCGACAAAGAGCATCCCCCGCATCCGATTCATGGCGGCACTGCCCGATTCGAGAGGGAGGTGCACCATGAAATGCTTGAGCCCTCTTGCCAGCCTGTTACTGTGAGCGGAGAGCTCTGAGGGGGGGAAAATCGAGGGGGTGATGTGGTACGGAAGTGCCCGGATCGCGTTGAGTTGGCTTCGATGGGAAACATCATCGATGATCAAAATCAATTTTGGCTTTTTGCTCCGCGTGTGCACGGGGGTGATGGCGTGCACAGGGGTCGCCTTTGTGTGGGCGTGAGGCGTGGGTGTGGCGGGTAGAGGCGTGGCGGCAGG
>WFMQ01000012.1 GCA_015488995.1 Nitratifractor sp.
CTCCCGCACCCCCATTGCTACCGCCACCGTACCCTCCGCTACCGGAGACGCTTCCGCTGGAATATCCTCCCGCAGAATAGCGGCTGCTTCCGCTTTTTGAGGCGGTGTGGCGATGGGAGGGAGAAGAAGGCTGCCAATCCTGAGTGAGAGCAAACGTGTTGGAGACGAGTGTATCGATCTCTCCAGTGTACCATATGGGGTGGGGCGCGTCGAGTGTGTCGTAGAGATGGATCCAGTGGTGCACCTGCCCAAACAGGATGGCATACGGCAGGAGGGTGTCGAGCGCATGGGGATCGTCTTTGAGCCGTCGCCGGAGTTCATCTTCTTTGACGTGGGCAATGAAATGCTTCAGACCCTGGAGCCATCGGACGGTCTCGAGACCTTTGGGGGTCAGATGTCCAGACACCCGCCAAGCATGGAGAGCAAGGAGGGTGATATACAGGACGGGGGCAAAGGGGTTGAGAAAGAGATCAGAGAGAGTGGGGGTCTCTCCCGGATAGCCGATCCACCCAAGGGACAGGGCTCCAGCAAGCAACAGGGTACTGGTCAGGGGGATGAGGAGCTTGGTGCGCAACCTCAGATCCAAAAAGGCTGCGATCAGCGTGGGAGCAAGAACATATCCGTAGTAGGGGAGGACAGACGTGAGCACAGGAAAAAGGTTGTTGAGAAGAAAGCCCAATCCCCATGCGAGGAGGATCACACCAAGGGCGACACGAAACACCCGAGCGCGGAAGTGGTTGAGATGGCTCACCGCGTACCCCTGTGTCTGTGCCCAGCCGTAGAGAGCGGCGTTGAGGGATGTGATGCGCTGGGCAAGTTTTGCTTTGCGGGGCGTGGGGGCGTTGGTGAGATCGAGACGTTCCCCATCAGCGAAGAGCGCATCGAGAAGGGCGTGTTGATCCTCGGTGAGTGGAAGGAGCGAAGTCTGTGTGGGGTGTGCTTTTTGCAGGAGTGTCGTACCCCCTTTTTGCTCTTTGAAGGTGAGGTAGCCCTTCTGACCCAGCTCCAGGATCGCAGCACCGATGTCGTCGCGGTCGGCGCTCTTGTCGATGAGAAGACCTGACTGGAGTACAGAGAGTCCCGGGGGAGGGGTGTAGCGGATGACGAGACTGGCAGGGTCTTTGGGGATGCCGATGCGGTTGCGATGGCGCCAAGCAGGGAGACTCAGGAGGATGAGTACGATCCATACGATGAGGCTCATCTGTCGGGCGGCGGCTTCCCGTCGATGCTCCTCCATGCGCCACATGGTTTCTCTACGGATGCGGGCAGCTGCGAGCTGTTCGCGCTGTTTTTGAAAAGGGCGGAGAGTGGCGGTACCGTTGGTGGCAAGGCGGTTGTCGGGGAACTCGAGGAGGAGATCGTACCCCTGGTAGGGCAAGAGCGGGGGCGGAGTCACGGTGAGATGGCGGGGATCTTCCCACGCGGTCGGAGGGATCGGTGTGGGCTTGCGCAGGGTGACACGGCTCCGATCCAGCGGGGTGGGGAGGCTCAGATGCACCACAGCATGGCGGATGGGGACGGCCCACTGGTCACCGATGGCGTTCCAATGGAGCCGATCTTGTCCTGGGGCATCGGCGGGGATCAGGGGATTGGAGCAGCGGTAGAGGAGGGTGTAGCGGTGGACACCGGTGACGGTACGGCTGGCCGATCCGATGCGCAGGTGGAGGTACTTGCCTACGGTGGGGTTGTCGCGGATGTCGAGGTGCGTGAGCGCCCATTGACCGTCGATGCGGACGGAGACGGTGGGGATATCCCAGGTGACGGTGAGGCCGTTGATCTGCTTTTGGAGGGGAATATCGCGGAAGATTCCGTGCCGATCGGATCGATCGGCGAAGTCATAATCGATCGTCTCCACGATCTGAAGCCCTCCGCTGGTTTCGAGGGTGAGGTTGGTTTCGTAGCGGAGGATTTGCTCTCCGGCCATCCCTCGACTGTTCAAAGTCAATAAGACGAAAAGCAACAGAGAGAAGTACCGAACCATTGAACGATCCTTTGTGAAATCACCTTGGACATATTGTAGCACATACGCCTTTGATAGATGAGCATCGGTTGATACTGGGTGTGCAAGAGAAGTGAATGGCGGGCTTTGTGCCGCAGAAGAGACCTTGTGTAAAAGTCTTAAACTTCTTTTGGATAAAATTACAATTTAGATAAAACAATAAAATTCACAGGATGTTCCATGGTGAGCCATCGTACCTTTTTTCAAATGCCATATCTTTTGCTGGTAGTGTTCTCCATGTCGGCATGTACGAAGATCACCTCCTTGCCCCCTGAATCCAATACGACCCACCCCATAGAGACCAACAATACCGATCCGACAGAGATCAGCAAGACCATTCCGGTAGATGCCAATGACACCAATCCGACAGAGATAAACAAAACCACTCCGGTAGACGCCAACACGACCGACCCGATCGAGATCAATGCAACACAGACGAGCCCGGCAGGTGACAGCTTTTTGGACAGCCGAACCCGCTTAATGTGGGCAGATGATAGCGAGGCGGGGAGTGTGACACACACTTTTGCTCATGCCGTAGCGTATTGCGAGGCGTTGAATCTCGGTGATCATAGTGATTGGAGAGTGCCCACCATGCATGAGCTCTACACGCTTGTGGATTACAACCGAACACATCCTGCTATCCTTGGCACCATCCACCATGTTTCCCCCAGTGGCTACTGGTCATCAGACAGTTACCCGCTTGATCCCAACCTGATATTGGGTATTGATTTTGAGGATGGGAGTGATGGGATTAGCCCCAAAAATGTACCACAATATGTGCGATGCGTAAGGGGTGAATATGTGTCCAGCCACTCCTTGAGCAAAGTGGGCGGGAGTGTTGTGGATCATACAACCCATGCGGAGTGGCAGGATACCGATGAGACAGCCAGCAGACTCATGACGTATGAAGAGGCACATTCCTATTGCCGTGACTTAAGGTTGTCGGATCAAGATGACTGGAAAATCCCGACCCTACGCGAGCTCCGCTCCATCGTAGATAGAGCGGGCTTTCCGCCTGCCATCCACCAAAGTTTTTCCCATGGTAACGGTAGATTTTATTGGACATCCACCCCGTATAGAGCAGATCATCAGAAGGTTTGGACACTCTTGTTTGCCGATGGAAATGATTATCAAGCAGGCAAAAGTGCCAAAGCTTACATTCGGTGCGTAAGGTAAAAGGAGAATCAATATGCCGAAAAACAGAAGAAGTTTTTTTAAAAAAACCGCCATGGCAAGTGTCGCAGGAGTGGCGGCTATCCCCACCTTGGTCCAAGCGCAAGGCATGACCAATTGGCTGTGCGTGGTCGTGGATACGGTCGATGAGCTGTCCTCCGATCTGCACAGTGCCTCGGACACGGTCGTGGTCAAGGATGTCGATCGAGGTGGCATTTTTGTCTACGATGTCACTCAAGCTGAGATCAACAACGGCGGTACGGTTTTTAACGGCTGGGTTCGACAATATGATGGAGCGATCGACGCTGAATGGTTTGGAATCCGTCAAGACAAAGAGGATAACAGCCCGGAATTTGCTTTGCTTTCACAGGCCATTGATAATGGAGATACGGTCGAGCTTAAACACATCTATAAGTGCAACAACAAATCGATCAGCTTACAAAATGTAGAAAACATTACGGTGATGGGCAATGGTGGGATCCTCTCTTCCCTTAGAGAGTATGTTATGCGATTTCATGACTGCAAGAACATAACCGTAAAAGATATAAGTATCAGTACGGTTTTTGATAATGTTTGGCACGACAGAGATGAAAACGATAAGCAATATTTTAATGTTGGGGGCATTATCTTTTATGGATGCCACAACAGCTCAGTCAGCAACATCAAAATGTCTCAAGTGCCTGGGACAGGTATTTGTGCATGGAATGGGTTTGATACCTCTGTTGAAAATTCCTATTTTGAAAATATGGGTGGAAATTGTTTTAGCAGTACCGAGACCAATGACGGAGATAAGCCCCCAGTATCCAGAGGCTTCAAATTTCACAACAATATCGTAAAAGGGTGTTATGACTCCTTTGTCGGAACGCACACCACCGAAGACATCTCTATCGTTGGGAATTTGCTCTATAAGGTGGGTACCAATCCCAAACATCAAGTCAATACGGGGTATGGTTTGGATATTCCAGGCGGATCAAATTGTACCATTACAGGCAACACAATCATCGGAAACAATCGCTACAATTCAAGTGGTGGAATTGCCATCCATGTTCATAACTATTTGGGTGTCACGGCTAAAAACGTGACCATTACAGGCAATACATTTAAAGAGGTGAATGGTGTGTTTGTGAGAGAGCAAGCATCACTCGTGACGATCTCCCATAACACGTTTGATCATTGTAAAACAGCCATCAAAGTATCGGATGTCACCATGTTGGATATTGCCAACAACACGATTTTGGGCGGAGAAAAAGGGATTGATGCCTGGGCAGGGAATGTGATGAAGAGAATTACAATCCATTTCAATCATATCTACAATACGAGCACTTCGAGTATCGAAATTGGCCCCCACGTCGAAGAGACGGTATTGAGCAACAATATCACACGCGGTGCGAAGAATCAAATATCGCATGAGGGCGATCCCAAATTGATCGCGAACATATTTGAGACAGCGTAAGGGCACCTCTAAAAATTCATGTTTTTTGCCCGATACTCTGGCAGTCGCAAACGCAAGCGCCCATTTTATGGGTTGAGTGCTCCTTTGTCGCATCGGACAAAAAACATTTTTAGAGGTGCCCTGTAAGTCTATTTAAAGGATAACCATGAAATCGGGTAGAAGAAATTTTTTAAAAAGAACCGCTATTGCTGGGGCTGCGGGGTTGGCGGTGGCTCCGACAGCGATGCACGCGGGAAGCATGACCAATTGGCTGTGTGTGGTCGTGGATACGGTCGATGAGCTGACCTCCGATCTGCACAGTGCTTCTGATACGGTCGTGGTCAAGGATGTCGATCGAGGCGGCATCTTTGTCTACGATGCCACCCAAGCTGATATCAACAACGGCGGCACGGTCTTTAATGGCTGGGTTCGGCAGTACGATGGCGCTGTCAATGCCCTTTGGTTTGGCGCAGTGGGAGATGGGATAGCGGACGACACACAGGCGTTGCAGCAAGCGATCTTCCATACATCGGGTTGGAATGGCCATCAATACAACATAGACAAGGCAGAAGCCAAGGTTCTGTATATACCCAGGGGAATCTACCGGATCACCGATTCCTTGCGCATCACTCAGATGCAATACATCGTAGGGGATGGCTACGGAAGTGGTCATTCAAAAAGTACCGAGATAGTGTGTGATTTTACCAACTTCAACCCACCCAGCGACAACTATTCTAATACCTACGAGGGGCACCCAAGCATAACGCTTGCAAAAAAACCGATGCTGTACAATGTCAAGATGGCAAACTATATCAAAATTGAGGGCATTCGATTCAATGCAAATTCTAAAGATGTCTATGGCATTCATCTCAATGATATGTACTATTCCAAGCTGGACACCCTTTCAGTTGTAAACTGTTTAAATTCGGGATTGACCCTGATCACCGCACAATTTAATGAAGTGCGTAACATCTCCTATATCAATAACGGTGGCCCCATACGTATTGTGAACAGTTGTACGATGGATTTCGATAATCTGGACATTGAAAATTCTCAATGTGGGGCCAAAAATGATTTGGAGATTGTCCATGAAAGCAAATGGAAAGGGGGAATAAATCTGCGTAACATTCATGTAGAAGAGCTCAAAGGCCGAGCAAACATAGCTCCGGGATCTGTGTGGATGATCGGGCAAAAGGGCGTGAGGATAGAGAGTGCCTTTGGTTTGTTTAGCGTGGATACAGAGAGCGGATCCACCCAAAGATACATCGAGTTTGCTGACCCTCAAGAGTATACGGTCGATGGCTACACCTTTACAACGTCGATCCCACACCATTGCATCTTGGAATCGGTCGGATCTGGACACATGTATATCAAGCAGGGGAAAGAGGCCTATAGCAACAAAGTTACCGGAATGAAAGTAGAGAGGGAACAGGGTTCAAATAACAGACACCAGATAGACACTTCGACGTTTGATAGTGGATTTATGGTGAAAAACCAAGCCCGAAAAACGCTGTTATGGTTTGAGAATACCAACGACGAAGTTGTACATTTTTTTGATAATCATAATAGAAAATTTCATGGAGAAAGTGGACACTTTGTCATGGAAAACACTTACGGCAGAGTCAAATTAAAAGCAGGTAGTGCTATGCCTGATATTAATTTGATAGCCGATTATACGGCAATGTATACCATGGATGGCAAAGAAATGGCATCCTTCGAGCTCGAAAAAATCAAAATACATCATTTGCCAACAGAAGATCCCCATGTAAAAGATCAAATCTGGAATGACAACGGGACACTGAAAATAAGTGGGTAGGGTGCTCCGGTTCCATCGTGTGTAATGGTGGAGAAATAGAAATACAGCCCCCGCACCCAAAGGTACGGAGGGGTAAGCCTTGATCGAAACGCGTCGATTAACGCTTAGAGAACTGAGGTGAACGGCGGGCTTTTTTCTTACCGTATTTTTTACGCTCGACGACACGGGAGTCGCGGGTGAGCAGGCCCATGGGCTTGAGGATGGCACGGAAGCTGGGCTCATACTCGACGAGGGCTTTGGTGATGCCGTGCTTGAGGGCATCGGCCTGGGCACTGTATCCACCGCCGAGGGTGGTGGCTTTGATGGTGACCGCTTCGAGCTGTTTGGTCGCTTCGAGAGGGAGACGGACTTTCATCTTGAGCGTCTCGTGACCGCCGAGCCATTGGTCGAGGGTGAGCCCGTTGATGCTCATTTCACCGGCACCGGGCGTGAGCCAGACTTTGGCGATCGCTCTTTTACGTTTACCTGTTGCGTAGACTGTTGCCATGTTTAGTTTCCTTTACCGATCTGAGCTGTGTGAGGGTGCTCGGCACCTTCGTAGACTTTGAGTTTCTTGATCATCTGCTTGCCGAGGTTGGTCTTGGGGAGCATCCCGCGTACCGCGAGACGGTAGAGCTTCTCGGTGTGGTTCTCGAGCATATCGGAGAGCTTGGTGCTCTTGGTGCTTCCGAAGTATCCACTGTGGCGGAAGTACTCTTTGGAGTCGAGTTTGTTTCCGGAGAAGACGGCTTTTTTGGCGTTGATGATGACGACATAATCGCCGCAATCGACGTTGGGAGTAAAGCTGGGCTTGTGCTTGCCGCGCAGGTAGGTGGCTGCCTGAGTCAAGATCCGTCCGAAGGTCTGACCCTCGGCATCGATCAAGATCCAGTCGCGCTCGACCTCAAAAGGCTTGGTGACTTTGGTCATTTTCATGATGCGTTTCCTTGTTATTTTTAAAGGTGGATGGGATTGTAGCAGGTTAATCTTAAATTGTATTGAAAATCAGTAAAATTTAAGATTGCATCCCTATATGTTTGCATCGTGTCACTGTACGAATGTTTATGGCAGAGTCAGATGGCGCAAAACACCATGGATACGAACAGCATACGTTATGCATTACCACACCTTCGAGATTTATGCCTGAATATGATGCTTGAGCTTGCGCGTATAGATTAGGCCGATGACCAGCATAGCCAGTGTGATGAGGTAGAGGACGGTGTAGCCAAACCATTCGAGGAGGAATCCGCCGGGAATGGAGAAGAAGAGACCCAGCGAGACAAGGGTGGACTGGATGGCGACGTAGACGGGGCGTTTGTCCTCGGGAGCGATTTCGAGGACGAGGTTGGTGTCGGCGTTGCGGAAGCCGTCCATCCCGATCCCGAAGATGAAGAAGATCGCACCGTACATCCAAGCACCGTGGGCAAAGAGAGCGATGACAAATGCGGTGATCATGAAGCCGTATGCCACGGTGAGCATCTGGGTGTAGTCGGGGGCAAAGCGTTTCCAGAGGAAAAGGTTGCCGATCATCCCGCCGATCATCTGGACGGTGATAAAACCGCCGATCATCCAGCCAGTGAGGTGCACCGTCTCCTTGGCCTCAATGATGACAAAGGGCATCGCGAGGAGGAACGAGTAACCCAACAGGGAGACCATGATCTGTAGCTGTAATCGGCGGTCATTGTGGAGGATGGTCTGGGCATTTTTGAGGAAAGCAAGGAAGCTTTTTTCCCGCGCCTGGGTTTTGGCCTTGGGGGGTTCTTTGATGGAGCCAAAGGCGATGAGACCTGCGAGGACGATAAACGAAGAGATCATGAAGAGGAAGGCGTAATTATTGGGAGCTTCGAAGTTTTCGAGCACCCATCCGGCGATCCCGCCGCTGATGATGGCACCGGCGGCGGAGAAAAACTGCCGGTTGGCCATGGCATTGCCCCGCTCCTTGGAGTCGAAGACTTTGGCAATGATCTCTTTGAAATAGATGGCGCCAAACCCGGCGGAGAAGGAGAAAGTGAAAAAGAAGATGCCGATGAGCCACAGGGTAAGGGTCGGGTTGCGGTCGCCGACGAGATAAATACTTGCCCCTACGGCAAACCATGAAGCAAACCGGAAGAAAAAAACCCGGTGCATGAATCGCATCACCCGATCGTAACTCTGGGCATAAAACGCCGCAAAGAGCTGTACGGCTATCGCTCCACCTCGCAGGAGGGAAGCGAAGACTCCGACCAGCACCAGTGAACTGCTGAAGTGGTGTACCAAGAGTGGCAGAATCGTGGCCGGCTCGGCGACGGTGGTACCGATCGAGAGCATGAAGGCGTGGAAGGCACTTTTGGCGTTGTTGACTTTATAGGACATGGGTGTTGGTGAATGGTGAATGGTGAATAGTGAATAGTTTTGGTAGGCGTTGCTGTGCAATATTTATATAAAATGGAGTAGGGACTTTCGTCCCGTAATTTGTTCGCATCATTGTGCTCGCGCCTCTTTCTCAGCGATGCCACTGGTGCCAAATCGGCGGGCAAGTTCTTGCTTGACGCGGTCGGGGGTGATGTCGCGACTGGCGAGGCCTACAAGGGCATGATAGAGGAGGTCGGCGGCTTCGTAGATGACATTTTCGTCCGGTTCGTTGTCGATGGCGCGGGCGAGTTCGTCGGCTTCTTCTCGGATTTTTGATTGGAGGAGGGTGGGGGTATCGAGGAGCTTTTTCGTCCACGACTTTTGCGCTGCTTTGGCATTTTTGCGCTCGAGGATGGTGTGGTAGAGGGTATCGACGACACCATAGACGGCGGAGGTGTCCACTTCGGCCTCGAGGATCTCTTTTTCCTGTGTCACAGAGGTGAAGAAGCAGCTTTTACGGCCGGTGTGGCAGGCGACCCCGTTTTGCTTGATCTTGAGCAGTACCGTATCGGCGTCGCAGTCGAGGATCACATCGAGTACTTCCTGGGTGTGCCCAGAGCTCTCCCCCTTTTTCCACAGGCGTTGGCGGGAGCGGCTGAAGTAATGGGCGTAGCCGGTGGAGAGGGTGAGGGTGTACGCCTCTTCGTTCATGTAGGCGAGCATCAGCATCTCGCCGGTCTCGGCATCTTGGGCGATGGCAGGGATGAGGGGGGTTTTGTTCCAGTCTATTTGCATGATAATTTCTCCGAAATTATCAGTGTTAAGTGTTAAGTGTTACGTGTTAAGTAAAGTGGCATTTCAAAGAAATGCTTACCTTCACTATTCACTATTCACTATTCACTATTCACTGATCTAGTGTTGTACGGCTGTCACCTGTTTGGCTTTGCTTTTGGCATCGACCCAAATGTTGGGGACGGCACCGCCGGGGGTGAGGAAGATTTGAGCGTCTTTGTTGACGCGCAGCGCGTCGTTGAATTTGGCCTGGGTTTTGATCTGTTCGAGCTGGATCAGTGCTGGGGTGAGGGAGTCGGAGATGAGCTTGTTGGCCTTGGCTTGCGATTCGGCTTTGATGCGGATCTTGTCGGCTTCCCCTTGGGCTTCGATTCGGTTTTTAGCGGCGATCCCTTCGGCCGTCGCGGCACGGCTTTTAGCATCGATCTCGGCTTTTTGTTTCTTTTGTTTGGCCATTTGCACTTGATTGATCTGCTCTTGCACTTGTTTGGGGAGGTTGATGTTGCGCAGATCCACGGCGAGGAGTTCGACCGGCTTGTTGGGCTGGAGATCGACCTCTTTGCGGATATTGGTCTCGATGAGCTTGTTAATCTCTCCCCGTTTTTCGGCCATCTCTTCCGCTGAGTATTGTCCGAGGACATTTCGGACGACTTTGCGGACTTTGGAGTTAATGATTTTGTCTTCCCACCCAGCACCGATGGTGGCGAAGATCTGGGGCGCACTTTCAGGTTTGAGTTTGTACTGAACGGCGATGTCGATGCTGACGTTGAGGTTGCGCTTGTCCTTGACGGTGATGGCGGGGTTGTACTTGACACCCCCTTCGTATTCTTGACCGCTGTAGGACGTGTGTCGGGCATCATTGAAGGCTCCGCCGCTGCGATTGGAGTAGACGATCATACGGGATTTGATGTTGACCGGGATGATCTCTTGCATGACAGGGATGAAAAAATGCAATCCAGCATGGAGTGGCTCTTTCTCAAACTTCCCCATGTTGACCTTGATCCCCACTTCGCCAGAGTTGATGATGGTGAAAGGCTTGAACATCACAAACAGGGCGATAAGAACCCCGATAATAATCAGGGTGCCGAAGGTCTTACCTCCGCCCATGCCATTGAAAGGATTTTCAAAATTGTTGGAGTTCCCTCCGTTGGTATTGTTGCCAGCATTTGAGCCGGGTTTGCGCTTTTTAAAATAGTCGTTCATGTCTGCGGGCATGGAGATCCTTTGTGATGATTAAATGTAGGTCAAATAGTGCTTGTATTTTTCGTCGCGTCCGTGGACGACGTCGAAGTAGGCTGATTGGAGTCGGCGGGTCATTTCGCCCCGTTTTCCCTCACCGATGGTGCGGTGATCGAGGGAGCGGACAGGGGTCACTTCGGCGGCGGTACCGGTGAGGAACACTTCATCAGCGATGTAGATTTCATCGCGAGTGATGTTGCGCCGCTCGATCTCGATGCCGAAGTCTCGTGCGAGTTCGAGGATCGTCAGCTGGGTGATCGATTCGAGGGAGTTGTCGTTGGGGGGACTGATGAGTTTGCCGTCGCGGACGACGAAGACGCACTCGCCGGTGCCTTCGGCGATGAAGCCGTTCTCATCGAGCATCAACGCCTCTTCAAATCCATTTTCGACCGCTTCGTACTTGGCCATCTGACTGTTGAGATAATTGGCCGCCGCTTTGGCTTTGCCAAACGTAGAGCGGTTGGGGTTGCGGGTGATGGAGGAGGTGCAGCACGTGATGCCGTTTTCGAGCCCCTCATCTCCGAGGTAGGCACCCCATTCCCACGCGGCGATCATCGTCTGTACCGGCGCATGGACGTGGTAGAGTCCCATGACACCGTAGCCGAGGTAGATCAGGGGGCGGATGTAGACATTTTGTTTGAAATCATTGGCTTTGAGGAGGTCGATGTGAGCCTGCCGTACGGTCTCATAGTCGATGTTGGGTTGGATCGCGACGATTTTGGCTGAGTGGTAGAGGCGTTTGGTGTGGTCATCGAGGCGGAAGATCGCCAGCCCATCCTCTGTTTGATACGCGCGAGTGCCTTCAAAAACAGCGTTGCCGTAGTGGAGGGTGTGGGTGAGGACGTGCACCTTGGCATCTCCCCAGGGTACCAGTTCTCCATCCATCCAAATGTATTGTGCTTCGTTCATGGTGTTTGCTCCGTGCAAAAAAAGTGGGGTTATTCTATCGAAGATTGGGTAATAGGGAGGTTTTTTAGAAAAATCGCAGAAAAACACCAATCGCCAGCGACAGGGCTACAACCCAGAAAAACAGCAGGGGGTTGTGCCAGCGTTGGGGGACTGTCCATTGCTGCTCAATCCACTCGACGATCTTCATGGCGGGGAAGACCATAAAGAGGAGCATCACCACGCTGAAGGTGAGGGTGAGGACGATATTCATGGAGGTCATGGATTACAGACCGTAAAACGTATGGACAAACTGCCGCTCATCCGGTGTTTTCAGCGTGAGGGTTTTCAGCGTTGTGCCGTTGTCATCGTGTAGAGTGAGGGTGGTGCCAGAGAGGCGCAGGTGTTGTTTTCCCCACGCTTTTTCGAGCGCATCCAATCGGTGAAAGACTTCCATATTGTCAGGTTTCTCCTTGAAGGACTCTTCTCCCCTTTTCCGGATCTGAAGACCACCAAAACGCTTCTCGAGATAGTAGGGACTGAAGGGGCGAATGGCCTGGTAGATGCGTTTGTTTTTGGCCGTGCCTTGGCTCTGCATGTAGGCGGAAAATCCGAAAATGAGAAAACCAGCCGATAGGGCAAAGAAAAGTATTTTTTTCATTGGGGTATCCATTGTGAGATGGATAACAGTATAGAAAGTTTTTTCTAAAAGCGACTTGATGCGCGTCAAGGGTGTTGTGTTGCGAGCTATGGTAATATACATTAAAAACAGGAATGAACGATGCAACAATTTTTTGAACTCGAAGCAGCCTATCTGGTGATGGGGGTGGTGGTTTTGCTTATCACACTGTTTGTTTCGACCCGCCCTTTTATGTCCAAGACAGCACCTCGGAATGGGATGCTGGGGGCTTTATTGGTTATTGCCGTGATGATCGGGGGGCATTACTACATGACGACCAGCCGTATGGCATCGGTCGAAATGGCTTTTTCGCACGACAAACAACTCCTCTGTGAGAGCCGTATGTTGCGAAAAGTAGCACAATCGGTGGTCGTCCAAAAATCCAAAGGGTGGACACTTAAAGGGCACCTGTTTCGCTCTCCACTCTATGTACGCCCCTTCCACACTGCCCGCTGCATCGTGGCAAAGGCAGTATCCTTAAGATAAAATAAAACATACTTTCTCTTCGTTTTTCGTAGTCAATTTTCATTTTCTTGACTTGCATCAACCAGATTAGAGGTGGTTCATGACATAATTTAGCCAATGCTTTGGGATACCTCTGTTAGGTATCTTGCGCAGAAAATAGCTTCAGGAGTCATATATGGAACATCTCTATTTTCGTCCAGAGATTGCACCGGATCAGTTTTTGCCGATCTTTATCGTCTCGACGCTGGTGTTGGTCTTTGGCGTAGGGTATGCCGCGATCATTACCCTCTCGAAAATGGGATACTTTTCCAAAAAATGGCAACTGGCTGGCTATTTGATGTGGGCATTACAAACCGTGAGTTTGTATGAGCTCTCCGTCTTGATCCAGAGCAACCACTTCACCACCAAAGTGCTGTTGGTGACGATGATCGCTTATCTGTTTATCCCTCATCTCTACTTTCATGTCATTCGTGAGTCGGATAAACGGTACGAAGAGACGGAAAGCTCGGACACACCACACATACACTAAACACATACGAGGAGGAAACATGGCCAAGGAAAATCTTTCCGTTTGGACCAGCATATCGTTCTGGCGCCGTTCGGCGGCATGGGTGACCGGTTTTGCGACCATTTTGCTGATCTGGCTGACATTTGACACCATGGGACAAATTTCGATGGGCACCGATGCCGATCTGCAAAAAGGGATCACCAAGCGTGTCCCGGCACCGACCGTGATCAACTATCACATCGATTACAAAATGAGTGAGAAGCGGGGGCATGAAGTCCCCGTCATCGGGAAAAAAGAGCCGTTTTTCGGCAAAGAGTGGAGCGTCAAAGATGCCGCAGCATTGCTCCATCTTGGGAAGCTTACTTCGCAGTCGAAGAACTGCATGGATTGCCATACGTTGCTGGGCAACGGTGCCTACTATGCTCCGGACTTGACCAAAGCGTGGCTCGATCCCATGTGGGGTGCTACCATGCAGGGGATGACGGGCAAAAGTACACGCGAAGAGGCGATGGCTGAATTTTTGCAGCATCCGGAGAAGTATCCTACGCATGCACGGATGATGCCCAACCTCAAGATTACGCCCAAAGAGGCTCAAGGTTTGGTAGCATTCCTCAAGCACTTGAGCAGCATCGATACCAACGGCTTCCCCCGTGGATTCTCCAAAACCGTCGATCAATTCAAAGCAGGAGGCACCAATGCTCATTAATATCAAATCAAACAGTTTGACCAATACGGGTCAGCGTATCGGATTGATGTATTTCCGTGTGGCGATTATCCTCTTTGCTGCACAGCTTTTGATGGGATTGATCGCTGCGACTCAGTTCGTCTATCCCAGCTTTTTGTACGGGATCTTTGACTTCTCTGTCGCCCGGATGGTGCACATCAATGCGCTCGTCGTCTGGATGCTCTATGCCATGATCGGTGCTACCTATTATATGCTGACCGATGAGACCGGCGAAGAAGTCGTCATGGCTGGTCTGGGCAAATTGGCTTTTTGGGTCTTGACACTCGCCATCACTGTGGTGGTGTTGGTGTTTATCTTTGTTCAGATTGGCCCGGGTACAGAGAAGAGCATTTGGCTCATCAATGAAGGGCGTGAATACCTCGAAGCTCCTCGCTGGGCAGACATCGGTATCGTCGTCGTCGTGTTGATCTTCTATGCCAACGTCTTCTTTACCTTCCTCAAGGGGCGCAAGACCGGCATCATGCAAGTCATGGTCGCCAACTTGCTTGCTTTGGCGGGTCTCTATCTCGCTGGGATGTTCTTCACCGACAACATCTCCATGGATCAGTACTGGTGGTGGTGGGTGATCCACCTGTGGGTCGAAGCGACCTGGGAAGTCTTCGTCGGTACCCTCGCTGCGTATGCATTGATCAAGTTCATCGGTGCCAAGCGTGAGATCGTCGAAATGTGGCTCTGGATCGAAGTGCTGATGCTCTTTGGCTCTGGTATCCTCGGGCTGGGTCACCATTACTTCTGGATCGGTACCCCTGAGTACTGGTGGGAGATCGGTGCTCTCTTCTCTGCGCTTGAGCCAGTGCCTCTGGTCGCTATGTTTGTCCACGTCCTCTACGACTGGGGCAAGGAGCAGGGGATCAATGGCGATAAGCCAACGATCACCAACGGCCCAGGAATGGCATGGATTGTCACCAACGCGTTTGGCAACTTCCTCGGGGCGGGCATCTGGGGCTTTTTCCATACCCTGCCTCAGGTCAACATTTACACCCATGGGACACAGTTCACCTCTGCTCACGGTCACCTTGCGTTTTTTGGTGCCTATGCGACCATCCTAATCGGGATGATGTACATGGGTGTCCAAGGGGCGTACGGTGTCAAGCGGCTGAAGGCAACCTTCAATTCCAAGATGGCGATCACCTTGATCACCTTTGGACTCTTGGGGATGACGGTAGCACTGACGATCGCTGGATATGAGCAAGTCTTGGTTGAGCGGGCTGAGCTTGGTGGTGGATGGCAAGCCTTCTTTACGGCACAAAATCTCCCTTGGTATGTCCAGGCGCAGCTCTGGCGTCTGATCATGGGTCTGGTGACGTTTGTCGGCTTCATCTACCTGGTGCTTGATTTGCTGACCATTGGTAAAAAAGCCAAAGCGGCTGAGGCGTGATGCGGTGAGCTTCTGCTCACCGTATTGGAAAAAAAGGAGAAAATATGTTTAGTGCGTTTACGGATGTTAACCACAGTTTCTTTGGGATGCTCAATCAAGGGCCTCTGACTTTGACGATCTTCTTGCACACGATTATCGTGTTGCCTATGTTCTGGATCTACTTCAGCGAAAAGAAGAAATTGGGTAAATAAATGTTTCCAACTGATACAGTTGTATCCGTTGGATGGCGGTTTTTTATCAGCAAAGCTCATCCACAAAGCTGAGCTGATAAAATTAAGTGTTCATTTTAACAAAAGGAGAAAAAATGAAATTTGGTAAACTGATGGGCTTCGTAGCTGTAAGCAGCTTCGCAGCCACAATGGCCATGGCGGGTACATCCAACATGAATTTCGCCAAAGTCTTTGAAAAAGAGTGTCAGGGGTGTCACGGCCCTATTCACCAGGGGGGTGTTGGTTCGGACTTGCGCCCAAAAGCACTCAAGAAGAAAAACCGAGAGTTCCTCGCTGAAACAATCCTGAATGGTCGTAAAAATACAGCCATGCCTTCTTGGAAGGAAAAATTCAGCAAAGACGATGCGACCGGCATGATTGATTGGCTGATGGATTGGAAAAACACCGTTGAGCTGAAGCTCGATCTCAAAAAGGTCAAACAGTCGTGGACCAAGCTGGCCGATCGTGAAGCACTTGCAAAAAAGTATCCGGTTGATAAGGATGGTAACATCAAGTACAAGGGTGGCGATGTTGCCAATGTTAAAAACATCACGTTTGCCACGGAGCGGGATGCGTCTCTCGTTGACTTCATCGATTCGACGACTGGCAAAGTCCTTTCGCGCCACAAAGCTGGATTTGCCGTGCACGTTACCGTGACCAACAAAGCCGAGCCGCGCTATGCGTACTCGATCTCCCGTTCTGGTCGCTTGACTATGTTTGATATCGGTGCTCCGGGACAGCCGGCACTGGCTTTCGCTCAGGTGGGTCAAGAATCACGTGGATTGGCGGTTTCTCCCAACGGCAAATACGTCATGGCCGGCGATTACAACCCTGGCGGGGCAGTTCTGTGTGATGCCCATACTCTTGAGCCACTCAAAGCGTATGATACCAGTCGTGTCATCAACACTGTCGGTCAGATTGAGCCCAGTCGTGTCGCGTACATCGCGGATACTCCGTATGGTCCCTACTTCTCCTTCGCGCTCAAGGATGCTGGCCACGTCTACATCGTCGACTACAGCAAGCCGGACTTCCCCATCGTCGGTGATATCCCCAACATCGGAAAAGTCCTCCACGATGCGTTCCTCAATGAGAACAAAGGGGAAGACTACGGTCGGTATGTACAAGTCGCTTCTCAGGGATCTGACCTGATAGGTATCGTGGATCAGAAGACCATGAAACTCGCCGCCAAAGTCTACACCGGTAAGAAATCCAAGCCACACCCTGGTCAAGGAGCAAGCTGGTTCAACAAAAAGATGGGCAAGCAGCTTAATGCAACGCAGAGCATGAACTTCGGTTCGGTTGTCATCTGGGAATCGCCCAGCTGGAAAGTGGTCAAGAAGATCAAAACCGCTGGGGGTGGACTCTTCGTCGGTACGGGCGAAGATACCCCTTGGATCTGGTCGGATTGTGTTTTGGGTGGACCTAAGAACTACAACAAAGTCTATCTCATCAACAAAGAGACACTTGAGACCGATCGCATCATCGAAGTGGGCAAAAAAGAGGGTCACCTGATCGATGCCAAAACTGGCAAGGTACTTCAGACATGGGATGCTACTCAGTATGAGAGAGTTCCCGTCAACGAAGTCGCTTCCAAGATGAGCAAAGAGACGCTCATGCCTCCCGTCCCTGCTGGTAAAAAAGGTGCCAAAGTTGCCAAGCCTGTACAGCCTCGCTTGTTGCACGCTGAGCCTGCCAACCACGGTAAGTGGACGATGATCTCTGAGTGGACGACTGGCCGTATTGGTATCTACGAGTCTGAGACTGGCAAATTTGTCAAGTACATCCGCAACTTGACGACGCCGACCTTCACCTACTCTGTTGAGCACCGCGAGCACGTACCCGGCGCGTAAGCTCACTTCACTTTTCTCCCTTTTTGGGAGAGGGTGATCTCTTGAGTCGATTGTCGTCATCGCTTCCATAGATCATCACAGTACCTCAGCCATGAAATTTCCTTCATTTCTTTTCGTTGTCCTCCTTTTGCTTCTCGCGGCTGCTTCTGCTAAATATCCCGATAACCATTCGTGCGCTGAGTGCCATGAGAAGATCGTCAATGAGTTCCAGCACTCGGCGCACTCCTGGGGCTATTTCAAAGATCCCCTGCACCGAAAGATCGCCGACAAAATCAGTAGCAAGAAGTACGACTGCGCCCCCTGTCACATGCCAATGGCGGACAATATGGAAGCCATCGTCACCGGCAAAGCCCGCCCCAATCCGAACAACACAACCCACACCGATGCGGTGAGCTGCTATTTTTGCCACACCATCGCCTACGTCAAAAAAGCCCATCGATTCAACATCAACGTCATGGCACACCAAGCCGACCATTACAAACCCACCCTCTACGGTCGTCTCGACGGCCCCGACCATAATGATCAGCACTCTTCCGTGAACAATCCGATCTATGCCCAAAAAGTCTGCACCGGGTGTCATTCGCATAAGCTCAACGAAAATAATGTCACCATTTTCCACGCGATGCAAGAAGGCCAAACAAGTGAGAGCTGCATCCGATGCCACATGCCCGAAGTCTCTGGCGGATCGGAGAAGATGGACAGACGCTCACGCGGCCACCATGCCAGCCATAGATTTTTGGGCATTCACGATGCCGAGTTTCGCAAAACAGGACTCGATATCAACGTGACAGCCAGTAGCACACAACTCAACGTATCCCTGCACAACAAAATGGATCACCCCCTCATCATCCAATCAGCCCGAGCCAAATATCTCCACATCACCCTCTCCCGAGGTAAAAAAGTGCTGTGGCAAAACTACCATAAAGACCCGAGAGAAGATAAGCAGGGCTACTTCGGATACCACTTCAAAAAGGACGGCAAACCGATCGTGATCCCCTACCACGCCACAGAAGGGCTCGTCCACAACCTTGGCGCACAGGAGCGTCAGACACTGCACTATAAAATCCCTGTTTTGAAAAAAGGGGATAAGATTGTCGTCACCTACTACGTCCAGCTCGCCAAAACCGACTGCGCCAAAGCGGTGAATCTGACCGGAAGCCCGCTGACGCATCCGGAAGTGATCACAAAGGTGCTTTGGGTAGCTCCATGAAGATGAGGTTTTTCTGGAAAATACTGCTCGTAAGCCTCTTCCTGTTTTTACCGGGGTATGCAGCTTCGATCCACTGGATGGGGGATTACGATCATGCCCATCAGACGGCTCTGAAACAGCATAAAGTGCTCATGGTGATCCTCGTAAACCTCGTAGCAGTGATGCCGCTAAATTGATACGATACTTGCAGACTGACCCCACCATCGTCTTGACCATCCACCAAAAATTTATCCCGCTTATTGTCACGGTCGATACCCGGACGCAATATCCGATTGAAATGTACTATACGACAAAGTTCCCGGCACTCTTTTTCGTTGATCCTGTTCGGGAGATAGCATGGGGGCGGTGTGTCGGAGCAGGGGTAATATGTGCGCAGTCTGCCATATTTTCGGAATCTTTAGGTAAACCACTAACCAAGCAAAAAACACCCATACTCTCTATACCGAAAACTCCAAACAACAAAGATTTAATTTCCACCTTTACTCATCCTAATTCAAAATAGGGAATGATGATCAAAGATGATGCACCTTGACAAAGGTTATCTATCATGATAACATACTCCATGAATTGGACAATAGAGTTTTTTGATGAGAGTGTAGAGGCTGAGACATTTACCCTGCCTCCAAAGATTTTAGCAAAGTTGTTGCATATTTTTGAACTTATAGAGATTGCAGGGGCTCAGCTTGGCGGGCCGTACACAAAACCACTTAATGATGGTTTGTTTGAAGTACGAGCCAAAGCCAAAGAGGGCATAGGTAGAAGTATCTATTGCTATCAAAAAGGGCAGAAGATCATTATCTTGCACTCTTTTGTCAAGAAAGATCAAAAGACACCTAAAAAAGATCTTGCAATCGCTTTAAAGCGAAAAAAGGAGATAGACCATGAAAACAAATAGACCAACATTTAAAAGCTTTAGAGATAAAGCACTTAAAAACGCTGATGTTAAAGCAGAATATGATGCATTGGCACCACTTTTCAACATCAAAAAGGAGCTTGTAGCGGCTAGGCTTTCCAAAGGAGTCACACAAGAGCAAATTGCCTTTAAAATCAGTACATCAAAATCTAATATCTCCAGACTGGAGAGCTTAAACAATACCTATATGCCAAATCTTGGCACGCTAATGAAGTATGCAGAGGCTTTGGGGCTTAGATTGGATATTGGGTTGAGATAAAGAGTTTATAATGAATGATATTGAATTTTTTTAGTAATCAATAACTCCGATCCAAGAGTGGGTATGAAGAGGCAATCTATATATCATCGGGACATTACTTTCTTACATAATTATCACACAATGAATAATCTGATGATTGGGATACTCCTTTCTTGTTCCATATCTCCCGATATGGAACAGATGACGGCAATAAAAAGCGAATAATGAGCCGGGGCTTCAGCCCCACCAAACGCGACTGAAGTCGCGTCCCCAATCACCAATTACAAATCACAAATACAAATATACCAATACACGGTGCGCAACAGCGCACCTTATACATCCCACAACCGATGGGTCATTTCCCGGATTGCTTCGTAGCGTTCATCGCACGAAGGAAAACCGGATTGCATTTCCAAGGCTGACCAGAGCTCATTTTCATCATTTCCAGCTAAAAAAATCCGATACACTTCTTCCTCTATTTCAAACAGTTGCCGCACCAGATACCACGCCTGAAGCAACTCCACCGAATATCGGTTGAGCACGTCTCGGTTGAAACCCTCAAACGTCTCAAATCCACTCCGTTCAAAATCTTCAATCATCACCCGAAACAACCCCTCCAAACACCGCTCCGGTACCGAGTAGTAGATCATTCGTGCCGGAGTAGGATCGGGTACTTGGACGGCACCGAGGAAGATACGCACGGCTCGTTCGGTCTCGCCGTAGAGATTGGTGCGCAGGCCGATCAGGCCGATGTCGCTGTGGTAGTGGCGACCGCACCCTTTGAGGCAGCCGCTGAAGCCGAGGGAGATCCCGTGTTTGGTCAGCAGGTGAAGGGGGAGGGTTTCCGTATCCCTTTTGATGTCCCAAAGGGAGAGCCCACAGTAGCGGGAGCCGGCGCAGGACGTCGCCTTGTGGGTGACGAGTGAAGAGTGGGGGAGGTTGGTCGATGGTTGATGGTCGATGGTTGATGGAGATTTGGTAATGGGTGATTCGTGATTGGTGATTGGGGATTGGTTGATAGTGGATGGTGAATGGTTTATGGATTGTAGGGCGTGCAATTGCACACCACTTTTGTGTTTATGGGTGGATTGGGCGATATCATTCGGATCAAACAGCCAGAGCTCCTGATGGGGAGTCAAGCGGAGGGTGAGGGTGTCTTGTTTGGCTTTTTGTGTGATATGGCTTAGGGTCTCTGGGGTGATTTCTCCGTGGGTGCCATAGCGCTCGACGGGCAGAAAGTGATCGGTGTTTTCAGTGCTGCTGCGCATCTGCAAGGCACCAGCACTTTGAAGAGGGTAGGGGCAGAATTCTTGGAGCCACAGCCGTATCTGATCCATCCCGACGGTTTCGATGAGATGAAAGAGGCGGATTTTGGCGCGACTGCCGCGCAGGCCGTGTTGCCGGTAGAGGTGGATTACAGCCATGAAACAGTCAGAGACGTGTTCTGGGGGGCAGAAGACGTTGGCACTCTGAGCTGTTTCACTGTTTTTGCCACCAAGGTAGAGATTGAAGCCCCACGTCCCCTCTTTTCTCGCCAGCGCAAACAGGAGATCATTCCCCCACGGATTGAACGACGGGGTCTCCCGGCCGATGAGAGCGGTGTTGAATTTGCGGGGGAGGGTGCCCATCCATTCGGGATGCCCGACGATATGCTCACGGATCGCATCGATGATCGAATGGCAGAGGATGTGGCTGTCGGGGGTGAGACCATCGAGTGGATCGGTGACGATGGCGCGAACATTGTCGGTGAGGGTTTGCTGGGTTTCGATCCCCTCAATGTGGAGTGCCTGATAGACATGATAGACGGTCTCAGCACTCAGGCCGTGGAGTTCGAGTTGACTGCGGGCGGTGAGGAGCAGGGAGAGGCTGTGACGTTTGGCAAGGTCGGCAAGGGTCTTGGCATGCACCGTCGGAAGGTTTCCCCCATCGATGCGCAATCGGATCATCCACGCCTCAGGGCGGATTTTGATGGTGTAGATACCGAAGCTTTTGAGGTAGAAGCGGTCGGCTTCACTCGGATGGTGCCAGTCGAAGGTTTCGATCTTCTCCCAAAATTTGGAGGCACTCTGTTGTGTTTTGATCCGTTCAATCTTATTGGGTTTTTCCATGAGTGTGATTGTAGCAAAAGTTGGGTAGAAGAGCCCCTTTTTTCTATTTATGGATTTGGGATCTCGATCAATGGTGCGTTTGTTAGCCGTTTTGGAGTACAATGATGACGAAAATTTTCCCAAAGGAAACCTATGCGAATTGTGTTAATGTTGATGGTATTTTTGAGTACGGTGTTTGGGCAATACATTGCCCCCAAAGAGACGTATTTTGTGGTCGAGCGAGAGAGCGAATCGGTCGCGGTGATTGAGGATGGTCTGGTGCGTAAGCACATGGAGCACATGCACAACATGAACCATGGTGTGATGAAGTTTGACGGCAAGGACGGCTACCTCATCAGTCGGGACGGGTATGTGATGAAATTTGACCCCTTGACGACGAAAAAAGAGGCCGAGTACAAGACCAGCAAATCGGCCATCGGGTTTGTCATCGGCACAAACTACCTCGCCGTCGCCAACTACGATGACAAGTCGGTCGATATCCTCACCCGCGATCTCAAGCCGATCGAGAAGATCAAAACCGGCTCCAAGAACGTCGGGATCAAAATCGACGGCAATAAACTTATTTTTGCGGAAATGGACAAAGACAAAGTGGCCGTGTACGAGGATAAAAATGCTGGGAAAGGGTTGCCGAAGTTTGAAAAGCTCAAAGAGTTTGATGTCGGCAAAATGCCGTTTGATGCGATGATCCAGGGCAATACGTACATCGTCGGTTTTTTCCTCACCAAGGGATTTGGGGTGATCGACCTGGACAAAATGACGTACAAGCTCATCCCCGTCACCGCCAAGGAAAATAAGCCGGTACTCAAAGTGCCCCATTTTGGCTTCTGGTCACTTAGCCGAGACAAAACCTTCATCCCCGCCGTAGGGGACAACAAAGTGATGGTGTACGACAAGCAATTCCACTTCATCAAAAACATCGATGTGCAGGGTCTTCCGGTCTTTACCTCGCTCAGCCCGGATCAAAAGTACCTCGCCGTGACGTTCTCCGGCAAGGACTTTCCGACCATTCAGATCATCGACACTCAGAGCCTCAAGGTGATCAAAACCTTCCATTTCCCAGGCAAAGTCCTTCACGTACGCTGGTCAAAACTCGACCCCCAGCTCTACGTCTCGGTCAACGGCGCCAATCAGGTGAGCGTGATCGATACCAAGGGATGGTTTGTCGAGCGGGATATTTATCAGGTGGAGCGTCCTTCCGGGATCTTCATTTACCAGCACTGATTGATGCAAAAAACCCGCATTTTCATCAACGGCTTCGGCCGGATCGGGCGGAGTGCCGCCCGGATTATCCTTGAGGATCCTTTATTGGAGCTGGTGGGGATTAACGATCTTTACGATGCGCCACAGATGGCCTATCTCCTGAAATACGATTCGGTCTATGCGACGTTGCCCCATACGGTACGTGCCGAGGGGAATTCTCTCATAATTGATGACCACGCTGTTCGTGTTTTTA
>WFMQ01000013.1 GCA_015488995.1 Nitratifractor sp.
TTGAGGTAGCTGTGCTGGGGGCCGACACCGGGGTAGTCGAGTCCGCTGGCAACAGAGTAAACCTTGGCCGGCTCGCCCTCTTCGTCTTTGAGCATGTAGGTTTTGAACCCGTGGATGATCCCCGGCTCACCGAGGGTCAATGTGGCAGCGTGCTCGCCCGGCTCCTCGAGGCTTCGACCGGAGGGCTCGGCACCGTGCATGGCGACGCGCTCATCGTTCAAAAAGGCGGTGAAGAGCCCCATGGCGTTGCTGCCGCCCCCGACGCAGGCGACGAGATTGTCGGGGAGTTCGCCAGTCATCTCTTGGAATTGCTCCCGTGCTTCGACACCGACGATGGATTGGAAGTCCCGCACCATTTCAGGGTAGGGGTGCGGGCCGACGACCGATCCGATCCCGAAAAATTGTGAGTCGGGATCGGCCATGTATGCGCCAAAGGCCGAATCCACCGCTTCTTTGAGCGTCTTGCGTCCGTGGGAGACTGGGATGACGGTGGCACCGAGGATGCGCATTCGGACGACATTGGGGTGCTCTTTGGCCATGTCCACCTCGCCCATGTGGATGTCACACTCGAGCCCCACCAGTGCGGCGGCTGTGGCGAGTGCGACCCCGTGCTGTCCGGCACCGGTCTCGGCGATGAGCTTTTTCTTACCCATTTTTTTGGCGAGGAGTGCTTCGCCGAGGGTGTGGTTGATCTTGTGGGCTCCGGTATGGTTGAGGTCTTCCCGCTTGAGGTAGATGGGGGTGCCGTATTTCTCTGAGAGATGCTTGGCGTGGAAGATGGGGCTGGGTCGCCCGACATAGTGCTGGTACAGATCGGTCAGCTCCGCGATAAAGTCGGGGTCTTTTCGGATCTTTTCGTACTCTTCAGCGATGTGTTTCATGATCGGTTCGAGGTCGGGCGGGAGGAACGCACCTCCGTATTCGCCAAAATAGCCGTTTTCGTCGGGTTGAGGGCAGTCAAAGATGTTGTGTGCCATGGGGGATACTCCTTAAAAAATTGTGTCAAAAATTGTACGCCAGATGATATTTCGAAGAACTTAGAATTTCATTTCCGGAGGAGGTTTTGGCTATAATTATCCCAATCTACACATCGAGGAGAGATGATGTCCAAAATTATTGACCATTTCAAAGCACTGACACAGATACCCCATTGCTCACACGATGCCGAGGCATTGGTGATCTACCTGCGGGACTTTGCCTCCGATCGCGGCTATACGGTTCAGATCGATGAGGCGGGCAACCTTCTTGCTTCCAAAGGCACACCCACCCTCTGCCTCCAATCGCACTACGACATGGTGTGTATGGGGCGAGCACCCCAGATCGAGACGATCGAGCGTGACGGATGGCTTCACGGAGTGGAGACCTCTCTCGGTGCGGACAATGGGATGGGGATCGCGATGATGATGGCGTTGATGGAGGAGGGGGTCGAAGCGGAGTTTCTCTTTACCGCTGATGAAGAGATTGGATTGATCGGTGCCAACGCACTGGCTTTTGAGCTCCAGTCGACCCGCATGCTCAATCTCGACAGCGAAGCGGAAGCCGAAGTGTACATCGGGTGTGCCGGAGGGGCGGACATCATCGGAACGATATGGGATGACCAGATTCCTGGACACGGGACGTGTTATGAAGTGGCAGTTCGTGGATTGCCCGGCGGGCACTCGGGGGTGGATATTGACAAAGAGATCCCTTCGGCGATGACGCTTTTGGCAGCATATCTGCATGGGGAAGAGGTGGATCAACTTGCAAGCATCATCGCCGGTGAACGGCGCAACGCTATCCCTTCCAATGCCGTAGCGATTGTCCGGAGCGATACCCCATTGAAAGAGAAGGGGGATGTGACGGTGCGTCCTCTATCTGAATCTCCCGATGTGTATCATGCCAGCCGTGAGATACTCGACTACCTTTACCGTTTTGAGCAGGGGGTACGGTCGATGAATACGTCACGTGGTATCCCCCAGACCAGTATCAATCTTGCATTGGCCAACGATACGTACACCCCCCGTGGAGTCCAGATCGCAGTGAGTGCCCGCGCGATGAGTATGGAGGATTTGGAGATACTGATTTCCGAGACCGTAGCTGAGATGGAGATATCAGGGTTTGCCGTACGTGTCGAAGATAAATATCCAGCATGGAAGCCGGAAGAAAACGCCTTTACTCGTGAAGTTGCGACGGCAATGAGTGCGGAATTTGGCTCAGTCAAGACCATGGCGATCCACGCCGGTCTCGAGTGTGGCGTACTGAGTCAAAAATACCCGCAGATCGAGTTTGCCTCCATAGGGCCCACGATCCGTTATCCCCACTCGACCCGGGAGTGCGTCGATTTGGAGTCGGTGGAGCGGACATTTCGGGTGGTGGAGAGGTTGGTGAATGGTGAATGGTGAATGGTGATTGGTGATTGGTGATTGGTGATTGGGGGACGCGACTTTATACTTTAAATGTTTTAGATGTCCGACAATACGGTGCCATATAACACCCCTCACACTCCGGTTTGAGGGCTTTGCAATGGTAGCGGCCGAAGAGTACCATCGCTTGATGGAGGCGATGGAGGTCGGTTTTGAATTTTTTCGTCAGCTGTTCTTCACATTTGATGGCGGTGGTGGCATTGCACAGGCCGAGGCGGTGGGCGACGCGGTAGACGTGGGTATCGACGGCCATGAGGTTGGCTTGGGTGTATTCGATCATGACGACGTTGGCGGTTTTTTGACCGACGCCGGCGAGGGTGACGAGCTCTTTCTGCTCGAGGGGGATCTCGCCGTCATAGTTTTCGACGACCGATTGCGCCATTTTGATGAGGTTCTTAGCTTTGTTGTTGAAAAACGAGCATGTATTGATGTACGATTTGACCTCGTCGAGATCGGCATGGGCGAGGGAGAGAGGATCAGGGTACGCCTCAAAGAGTGCCGGGGTGATGACGTTGACCCGTTTGTCGGTGCACTGGGCGGAGAGCATCACCGAGATGAGGAGTTCGTAGAGATTGCGATAGTGGAGTTCGGTGATTGAGTCGGGGTAGTGCTCGAGAAACAGCGTACGTATCGCCTCGATCTCCTCTTTGGTTGCCTGTTTGATCCGTGCCATGTCGCTCTCCTGTCTGTTGGGTGCGTCATCATACTGCGTATGTCGTTAATGTTTGATTTAAGCAACTCTGCTATAATTGCTCCATCAATTTTTTGTGTAAAAGGAATGGAAGAATGACCAAATTAATGAGCACAGTTGCGACAATACTTGTAATGGGGGCGACAACCTTGGCGGCTGCGGACACCTTGGCTACCGTTGACGGAACACCTGTCACCACCGAAGATGCCAATATCTATGTAGCCCAGACACAGCCAGGAGCGAACTATGAAGCTTTGACACCGGATCAAAAGAAGATGATTGTCGATCGTTTGATTGAGCGTGTCCTCTTCATTAAACAGGCCAAAAAAGAGGGGATTGAGAAGGACGCAGATTACCAACGCCTTCTTGCCCGCGACAAAGAAGAGCTGATGGTACGTACCTGGATCACCCAGCAGTTTGACAACACCGTCATCAGTGACAGCGAGGCCAAGAAGTACTACGATGAACATCCCAATGAATTTAAAGTACCGGCTCAGGTGCATGCGCGTCACATTCTCCTCAAGGATGAGAAGAGCGCAAACGACGTACTGGCACAATTGAAAGGACTCAAAGGTGAGGCACTCCAAAAGCGTTTCGTCGAATTGGCCAAAGCAAAATCAACAGGGCCTACCGGTCCCAAAGGGGGAGACCTTGGTTTCTTCGCTCCTGGTCAAATGGTCAAACCGTTTAACGATGCTGTCTTTGCGATGAAAAAAGGGGAGATCTCTGCCAAACCGGTCAAGACACAGTTTGGATACCATGTGATTTATGTCGAAGACACTAAAGCACCAAAAACCGTCTCGTATGCAGAGGCCAAAGGGCGCATTATCGGTATGCTCAAACAAAAAACATTCAGTGCCAAGATGGCGAAACTGGCTGAGAGCCTCAAGTCAAAATCGAAGATTGAGAGAGAAGAAGCCGCCAAAGCGGATAAGTAAGCATCGCTTCGGTTCCTCGGGTGCACTGGGGAGTCGGACAGAGTAACAAAAGGGGATGATAGCGCATGATGAAGAAGTACATATTCGCAAGTTTGATTGGTTTGGTTTTGGGAACAGGGGTGATGTCTGCCAAAGTCATTGGTCGTATCAATGGGTACCCCATCACCGAAAAAGAGGCGAACACATTCCTCAAAGTCGTCACCAAAGGGAAATTGAAGTTCCATCAACTCCGTTCCAAAGATAAAAAAGATGTCATCAAGCGAATAGCGATTGATTCTTTGTTGGTGGGGATGTCAAAGAAGTTGCCACAGAAAGAACGCAACCAAGTCATCGTGAATTATTGGCTCTCAAAAAAGATCGGCAAAATCAGCATCTCAGATCAAGCGGTCAAAAAAGCCTACAACAGCAATAGGAAGTTTTTCAAAAACAAACAAGGAAAAATTCTCCCGTTCAAAGAGGTCAAAGCGATGATTGCGGTTTCGCTCAAGCAAAAGAAATACGTGGCACGCTTGCTAAAAAGTGCCAAAATCACTATGGGGAAACAGGTCATCCAGTCTGGGAAGAAAGGGCGTAAAACCTCAAACAGCTCTTCGGTGAGAGGCTCTAAGAGACCATACGTTGTCAAGAGTGGCAATACCCTTTCGGGTATCGCACACAAATACCATATTACGGTCAGCCAACTCCGAGACTTGAATGGAATGTCACCCGACGATACGCTCAAAATCGGCCAGAAACTCAAAGTCCCAGCCCAGTAAACTCAAGGAGAAGCCATGAGCCAAAAACTCTCTTCATCGATCCATCCAGGTGTCGTCAGTGGTGAGAAGCTGCAATCGCTTTTTGCGCATGCCAAGTCCGAAGGGTTTGCCTTGCCAGCGGTCAACGTCGTCGGATCGGATTCCATCAACGCCGCGATGGAGGCAGCCCAGCGGGTCAACTCACCCATCGTTATCCAGTTTAGCAATGGCGGGGCTGTGTTTAACGGAGGACAGGGGATCGACAGTGAGACCGCTGCGGTGATGGGGGCGGTGAGCGGTGCGCGTCATGTCCATCTGCTGGCTGAGAGTTACGGCATCCCAGTGGTGCTCCACACCGACCATGCGGCACGCAAGCTCCTGCCCTGGATCGATGCCCTGCTTGAGGCGGGTGAGGATCACTATGAGGCGTATGGCAGACCGTTGTTTTCTTCGCACATGATCGACTTGAGTGAAGAGCCGATCGCGGAAAACATCGCTACGTGCAAAAGCTATCTTGAGCGGATGAGCCGGATCGGCATGACGCTTGAGATTGAGCTGGGCGTGACCGGCGGCGAAGAGGACGGTGTCGACAATACCAACATTGACAATGCGTTGCTCTACACTCAACCAGAAGAGGTGGCCTATGCCTATGAAGAGCTGAGTAAAGTGAGTGACAACTTTACCATCGCCGCTTCGTTTGGTAATGTTCATGGCGTCTACAAGCCCGGCAACGTCGTCTTGACACCCAAAATCCTCGACAATTCTCAGCAATACATTGAAGAGAAGTTTGGCACCGAACCCAAGCCAGTCAACTTCGTCTTTCACGGGGGATCTGGCTCAACCCTCGAAGAGATCCGTGAGGCGATCGAGTATGGGGTGATCAAGATGAACATTGATACCGATACCCAGTGGGCGTTTTGGGACGGCGTGCGTGGATACGTCACCCAGTACCATGCCTACCTCGAAGGGCAAATCGGCAACCCTGAGGGGGAGGAGAAGCCCAATAAGAAATACTATGACCCCCGTAAGTGGCTCCGAGCCGGAGAGCTTTCGATGGTGGCACGTCTCGAGAAGGCGTTTGAAGATTTGAACTGCATCGATCGGTTCTAAATTTTCAGGGATGGGGCGTGAACCCCAGCCCCTTTTGTGAGATCAAAAATCGTCCAAATCGATACTGGATTTGGCGTAGTTTGATACATTGCTCTCGAAAAAATTACTCCGTACTTCATTCATATTCAAGTGCTTGGTGACCAATTTTTGCAAGTAAGTCTCTTGTGTCTCTTCAAAAATCGGATCGAGGCCGATGGTCTTGAGGCGGTTGTTGGCATAGTTGTGGACAGTACGTCTCATCAGTTCGGGAGTGGTGCCCATGATGGGGAAGTTGTCCAGCAAATAATTGCCATACTCCAGTTCGATCGTGACGGCATCCTGGATCATGTTGTAGCACTCGTCGATGGTGGCAGCACTGATGTGATTCTCTTTTTGGATGGTTTTGAAGATATTGCCAAAGAGCGGCATATGGGTATTGAGCTCGTCACGGGCGATGAATTTGATCATGTCGCGGGCTCCGGGGACTTTGTCTCCCAACAGATAGATGTAGCTAAACCCCAGCAAAAAGTAAATGCCCTCGAGGTTGACGCTTGCCATAGCACTGAGGAGCATCTTGTCCGCTGACCCCCCATCGATGTACCGGGCGAATTGCTCGGCGATGCGCTGATTTTTGCGGTTGAGGGCTTGATCGTATTTGTAGAGGTTGAAGACCTCTTCGGAGTTGCCCGCAGCATCGAGGAGGACGGCGTAGGATTTGGAGTGGTTGACCTCTTGCATGATCTGGAGACTGAGCACCGATTTGACCAGTCGATTGTTGGCGAGACGGCGGAAGTCACTCAGATACTCTTCCTGAGCACTGTCGTTGAAACTGAGCTGTGCAAAAGTGAGCTTATAGATGGACTGTTCATTGTCGCTGAGAGCGGAGAAGTGTTTGCTCTCCGCCGAGGTGTTGACCTCGGAGGGGAACCACGTATTGGCATTCATCAAGTCATAGATGTTGCTGTCCCAGCGGTATTTGGATCGGTTGAAATCGACAAAACCGGTCGGAGCGCCTCCGTAGATCTTCTCATCGAGGATGTCTTCCCCGTTTGGATTATAATAGTGTGTAGCATCCATGGTGTTTCTCCTGAAATAAGTGTATCATTTTACCCGATAATATCTTTACGAATAAAAGGTGACAACGCGTGCAGAATATTTTGCTCCATTATCCCAGTCCTGTCCAAGAGATTGTATTTGAGAATCATCCATTTTTTCTCAAGCGTGACGACCAGATCCATCCCGACTTTTCGGGAAACAAAGCACGCAAACTTCACTACTTTCTCGATCATGATTTCTCGAATACCCGACGCATTGTCTCGTATGGATCCCCTCAATCCAATGCCATGTATTCCCTCTCGGTACTTGCGCGTATGCGGGGGTGGATCTTTGAGTATTATGTCGACCATATCCCCACGTATCTGCGTGACCATCCACAAGGCAACTATGCTCGCGCACTGGACAATGGGATGCGGATTTACACTTCTCCGCTCCCCAAAGTCTTTCCACTCGACACCCTCCTGATCCACGAAGGGGGACGACAAAGCGAAGCGGAGTATGGTGTGGCGATCTTGGCTCAGGAGATACTCGATTGGCAAAGGGAGCAGGGGATCGAGACCCTGGATGTTTTCCTCCCATCTGGTACGGGCACCACTGCCCTGTATCTCCAAAAAACCCTATCAATCCTCAACCCACAATCCTCAACCGTCTATACAACCCCCTGCGTCGGCGATGCGGAGTACCTTCGCCGACAGTGTGCCCTCCTTGAGTCCGATCCCCAGTGGTGGCCGACGATCCTTGACCTACCCCGCACATACCATTTCGGCAAGCTCTACCGAGAGTTTTACGAAATTTGGATAGAATTACACCAACAGACTGGCGTGATATTTGACCTCCTCTACGACCCCAAAGGGTGGATGACGCTCCTCGAGCATCGTGACCAAATGGGGGAGAACCTTCTCTACCTTCATCAGGGGGGATTGCAGGGTAATGAGAGCATGCTGAGACGCTATGAGCGCAAATTTCCCACGCACACTAAGGATACATAACATGAAAACATTTCGCACGACCGACGCAGACTTCGCGTCCCATTTTGAGGAGCTTCTCAGTCGGGGAGCCATGGACATCGATGGGGTGAGCACCATCGTACACAACCTTCTCCAAGAGATTCGCACCGGCGGCAACGCTGCTCTGCGCGAACAAATCGCCCGATTTGACCGCTGGAATCCTGAGAATGACGATCAACTCAAGGTGCGACCCGAGGAGATGAAAGCCGCCTATGAAGCGATCGATCCCAAGCTGCGTGATGCCCTCCAGCTGGCCTATGACCGTATCCGTGACTATCACGAGAAGCTCATGCCCGAGACGTGGATGGAGACCGATGCCACTGGCAGTGTCTTGGGGCAAAAAGTCACGCAGGTCGATCGAGCCGGCCTCTACATCCCAGGGGGCAAAGCCGCCTACCCCAGCAGTCTCCTGATGAATGTCATCCCCGCACAAGTAGCCGGGGTCGAAGAGATCGTCGTCTGTACCCCCGCACCGGACAATGAACTCAACGAATTGTTGCTGGCTGCTTGTCACCTCTGCGGGGTCGAAAACGTCTTCCGTGTCGGTGGGGCTTCAGCGATTGGGGCGATGGCATACGGCACCGAGACGATCCCCAAAGTGGATGTGATCACCGGGCCGGGCAATATCTTCGTCGCCACGGCCAAGAAGCTGGTCTATGGAGAGGTCAACATCGATATGATCGCCGGCCCCAGTGAGATCGGTGTGTTGGCGGATCGTTCCGCTCCGGCCGATTTGCTGGCGATGGACCTCCTCTCCCAGGCCGAACACGATGAGATGGCCAGCTCGATCCTCATCACCGATGACAGTGATTTGGCGACCTCAGTTCGTCAAGAGATCGAAAGGTTCCTCAGCACCCTCTCCCGTGAGACCATCGCACGCACGTCGATCGCAGAGCGGGGGGCGATCATCATCACACGCACCATGGATGAGGCAGTCGATCTGATGAACCAAATCGCCCCTGAGCACCTCGAAGTGGTCACCGAAGATCCCATGAGCCTGCTCCCTGCTATCCGCCATGCCGGAGCGATTTTCCTCGGGCGCAATACCCCCGAACCCATCGGGGACTACATCGCCGGCCCCAATCATACTCTCCCTACCGGGGGCACAGCCCGCTTCTACTCCCCCCTGAGCGTCGAAAATTTCCTCAAGAAGTCTTCCATCATCTCCATGAGCGAAGCGGGGATCAATGCCATCGGTGAAGAGTGTGCCATGATCGCCCACACCGAGGGACTCACCGCCCATGAAGCCTCGGTGCGGATGCGCTTGGACGACCAGGGGGCAAATACAGAGGAGGCGAAGCGTTTTAGGGGGCGTGATGACGATCAGGATTTGCTCTCCAAGCTGGGCATAGATCTCAGCAGTGAGGCCATCAACATCGATCTCGGCAAGACGAAGCGTTTTGTGTCTGATGTACAGGGTGCGCTGGCGACCAAGGCCGAGACCTTGCAAGAGACTGTCACAGCCGGTACCGCCGATCTCCCCCAAAAAATGGGGATACACGTCGGAGACGAGACGGTCCATATCGACCTCAAAAAGACCAAAAGCTTTTTGAGTGATCTTGGCAACGGTCTGACCAGTTTTGTCGGGAAATTGGGAGCAGATCCCCAGGAGAATCAGAAGAAATAGTCTTTTGTCTTATTCGCGGATATGACAGTATCCACTCTACCAAATTTCACACAAGGACACACCCATGAAAGATGCAACACTCGCTACCCACGCTGGATACGACTACGACGGAGAGCGGACGATGGCCGTGCCGATTTATCAGACGACAGCGTATGCGTTTGAAGATTGCGATCAGGCGGCTGCACGCTTTGAGCTCAAGGAGCTGGGCAATATCTATACCCGACTCACCAACCCCACCACCGCTGTCCTCGAAAAACGCTTTGCCGCGCTTGAGAAGGGGGCAGCAGCTGTGGCGACGGCCAGCGGGGCGGCGGCAGTGTTTTATGCGTTTGCCAATGTGGCCGAAGCGGGGGACAATATCCTCGTCGCCAAACAAGCTTACGGCGGCACCACGACCCTCACAGGGCATACCCTCAAGCGTTTCGGGATCGAGGCACGATACTTTGATGTCCAAGACCTCGAGGGGATGGAAGCACTGATCGATGATCGGACGAAGATGATCTTCTTTGAAGTGATCCCCAACCCAAGTGTCGTGTTGGCTGACATCGATGCGATCGTCGCGATCGGTGATCGCCACGGGGTGATGACGTGCGCGGACAACACCGTCGCTACGACCATTCTCTGTAAACCCCTCACCCACGGTGTGGACATCACCGTCCACAGTACCAGCAAGTACACCACGGGGCAGGGGACGGCTCTGGGCGGGATGCTCGTCGAGCGGGAAGGGCTGGTCGAGAAGATCCGGGGCAATGCCCGCTACGCCCACTTCAACGAACCCGATGCGAGCTACCACGGATTGGTCTACACCGACGTGCCGCTGCCGCCGTTTAGCCTGCGGGCACGGTTGGCACTGTTGCGGGATTTTGGTGCGACCCCCTCACCGCATAACTCATGGCTCCTGATCCAGGGGCTTGAGACGCTGCCCCACCGCATGCCGGTTCACTCCCGCAACGCTCTGGCGGTAGCAGAATACCTCGAAAAACACCCCAAAGTCCTCCGGGTCAACTACCCCGGCCTCCCTTCCAGCCCCGACCATACGCTGGCAC